>NZ_JBPQTX010000152.1:0-16384 GCF_051386555.1 Streptomyces sp. URMC 126 | reverse complement strand
GGGCCGGGGCGCGCCCCGGCCCCGTCCGCTCAGCCCAGGTGACCCGTGTCGTTCCAGCGCTCGATCGCCGGCTCGCCGTAGGCCCAGCCGAGGATCGACAGGGACGTCGGCTCCAGCCGGATCCGCGCCGCGAAGGACGCCTCGAAGCCGAGCCAGCGGGCGGCGATGACGCGCAGGATGTGGCCGTGGGCGAAGACCAGGACGTCCCGGTCGGCGGCAGAGCGCGCCCAGCGGACGACCTCGTCCGCGCGGGCCGCGACCTGGTCGAGGGTCTCGCCGCCGGGGACGCCGTCGCGCCAGATCAGCCAGCCGGGCCGCTGGGCCTTGATCTCGGCGGGGGTCATGCCCTCGTAGGCGCCGTAGTCGAACTCCATCAGGGCGTCCCAGGCGGTGGCCCGCTCGCCGAAGCCGGCGAGCTCGCAGGTCTCGCTCGCGCGTACCAGGGGGCTGGTCCGGACCTCGACGCCCGGCAGGCCGTCCCAGGGGGCGCGGTGCAGGCGCTCGCCCAGGAGCTTCGCCCCGCGCCGCCCCTCCTCCAGGAGGGGGATGTCCGTGCGGCCGGTGTGCCTTCCGGACAGCGACCATTCGGTCTGTCCGTGCCGGGCCAGCAGGATGCGCGGTGCCATGGAGCGGGCTCCCTCGGAGTCTCGGTGACTTCCCCCACAAAATGTCGGGATCTGCCACAAAAGTGATGTGCGGTACGGATGGTTCGGACCCGTCGGAACTATCATCACTCACTTGCGCATCAGGCAACCCGGGGCCTTGTTCGGCCGTCTTTCCTCTCACGCGTCGCGCTTCGGGAGCCGAACAGCGGATGACCCTGGTGTTTCCGTGGAGCCACGGGCCGGTGTGCGACGGATGCGCCGCGCACCGTACGGTGGCATGCGCGCTTGTTGGCCGCCTGAACACATGGAGAGCGTCCGGATGTACCGCACCGCACCACTCGGGAAGCGGCCGCGCTGGTGGACCGAACTGCCACTGATCGCCGTCGTCTACGCGCTGTACTCGGCGGGCCGCCTGCTGGTCCGGGGCGATGTGCAGTCGGCGGTCGATCACGGTGTGTCCATACTCGACCTCGAAAAGCAGTTTCGAATAAATTTCGAACACCCGCTCAACAGGCTGTTCACGGACCACGCCTCCCTCGGTGTGCCCGCGGACTTCGCGTACGCCTCCCTGCACTACGTGCTCACCCCGGCCATCCTGGTGTGGATGTTCCGGCGCCGCCCGGAGCACTACCGCAAGGTGCGGACCTGGCTGATGATCTCCACTCTCATCGGCCTGGTGGGCTTCACCCTGCTCCCCACCTGTCCGCCCCGCCTCCTGCCGGACGGCTACGGCTTCGTCGACACCATGCACCAGTACTCGTCGTACGGATGGTGGGGCGGTGACGCCAGCGCTCCGCGTGGTCTGGGCGGGCTGACCAACCAGTACGCGGCCATGCCGAGCCTGCACGTCGGCTGGGCGCTGTGGTGCGGCGTCGTGCTGTGGCGCCACGGCCGCGGCACCTGGGCGAAGGTCCTCGGGGTCGCCTACCCCCTCGCCATCACGCTGGTGGTCATGGGCACGGCCAACCACTACTTCCTGGACGCCGTCGCGGGTGCCGCCGTCATGGGCGTCGGCCTGCTGCTGACCCGGCCCGCGCTGCGCTTCGGCGAGCGGATCCGCGCCCGGGCGCCCCGCTCCCTGCCCTCGCTCGTCCCCGCCGGACCTGCGGAGATGCCCGAGAGCCCGGCGATTGTCAGTGCGGGGTGCGAGACTTCGGCTCGTACTGCGCTCCCGCGCACGACCGCGCCCGGTGTTCCCGCCGGGAGCGGCCGGCCGGGCGCGCCGGAGAGACAGCGCGAGGCGGACGCCAGTGAGCACACCCCTTCGATCCCTTCGGAACTCCCCCGGCAGCCGGTCCGCGGAGCCGGGGGCGGCCGGCCCGACGGCGCTCCCGCGGCGGCTCGCTGAGCTGCGCGGGCCGGACGTCCCGCCGCGCCCGCTGGACGCCCGCGCCCTGGCGGCCCTCGCCGCCAACCCCGGCTGCCGCCGCCGCGCCCTGCTCGACGGCGCCGGGGTCGACAAGGCCGCCCTCGCCCGGGCGCTCGGGGCGCCCGCCGCGTTCGGCCAGTCGCAGTTCGCCATAGCCCGCGGCAACGCCTTCGAGGCCCGGGTGAAGGCCGACGGCGGCGCCGAGCTCGTCCGGCTGCTGCACGCCGCGCTCCCCGCCGGGCAGGCCCCGGAGCCCCCGGACGCGGTCGACACGCCGGACCTCTCCGCCGCCGGCCCCGAGGGCCGCACGGCCCGTACCGCCCTGGTCCTGCGGGAGGCCACGGCCGCCGGCCGGTGGGCGCTGCTCGACCACCCCATGCTGGCCCTCACCGTGGCCGGCACCCCCGCCTACCTGGAGCCGGACGCCGTCGTCGTGCACCCGGACGGCACCTGGACGGTGGTCGAGATCAAGTCCTTCGCCCTGATCGACGGCGCGGCCGACGCCGCCAAGGCCGGGGCCGCCGCCCGGCAGGCCGCGGTGTACGCGCTCGCCCTGGAGACGGTGGCGGACCGCCTGCCGGGCCCGGCCCCCGAGGGCGGCCGGGTGCGCCACCAGGCGCTGCTGGTCTGCCCCAAGGACTTCTCCAACCTGCCGGCCGCCGCCCTCCTCGACCTCCGCAAGCCGCGTGCCACCACCCGCCGCCAGCTCGGCCGGCTCACCCGGGTCGAGGAGATCGCCGCCGCCCTCCCGCCGGGCACCACCTTCGCCCCGGACCGGCCGGCGGCCGAGCTGGCCGACGCCGTCGAGGCGGTCGACGCGGCGTACGCTCCGGACTGCCTCGCCGCCTGCGAGCTGGCCTTCCACTGCCGGGACCGGGCCCGCGCCGCCGGCGACGTCCGGCACCTGGGCCGGAACGTGCGCTCCGGGCTGGGCGGTCTGACCACGGTCGAGGAGGTCCTCGCGGCGGCCGGGGGCGGCTGCCCGTCCGGCGCCCCGGACCGTCCCGACGGCCCCGACAGCCCCGAGGACCCCGCGGTCGCCGCCCTCCGGCGCGCCGCCGCCCTGCGCGCCGAGGCCCTGGCCGTCGCCGGCCGTCCCGAGGGGACGGACGCGTGTCGCTGATCACCTCGCTCGCCCGGCTGGAGGCACTGCAAGCCGGCCGCGCCCGCCCCCTGGCCACCGTCCGCCACCGGCACCTGTCGGACCGCCCCCTGGTGTTCGTCCCGCTCACCACGGCCGGCGAGACGGGCGCGCCCCTCGGCGCCCTCGTCGGCACCGACCGCGACGCGCCCCGCCTGCTGACGGTCCCCCAGCCGCGCGACCGGGCCCTGCGGTTCGCCTTCCTGGCCGAGCTCGCCGAGGCGGTCCTGCCGTACGTCGAGGGGTTCGCGGACGACACGGTCGCCGAGGAGCGCAAGGAGACCGACCCGGAGACCGGCCGCCGCACGACCGTCACGGCCGAGCTGTGCGCGGACGCCCCGCAGCTGCTGGTGCCCGGCCCGGCCGCGGTGGAGTACGTCCGGCTGCTCGGCCGCTCCATGCGCTTCCGGCGCACCGCCGAGGAGGATCCGGCGGCCGACTGGCCGGCGCCGCCGCGCGTCCCGCTGCTCGGCCGCTGGCTCACCCACTACGGGGAGCGCGCCCAGCTCCCCGGCAGCTCCCTCCTGCTGCCGATGACCGGGCTGCTCTCCCGGCACTGGGCCACCGGCCAGAGCCAGCTGGAGGACCAGCACCTGGGCGCGCTGCTCGCCTGGATCGACCCGCCGAAAGACGCCTCGGGCCCGGAGGCGGCCCGCCGCGCCGAGCTGGAGCGCGACGCCGACGGCCTGCTGCTCCACCCGCCCGCCGGCCCGGCCACCGACCCGGCCTTCGACAACAAGCTGCTGGCCCCCGCCATCGCCCGCTACGACCGGGCCCGCACGGCGGTCCTGGAGACCGGCCGCGGCCACGCCGGGCTGCGCGCCGCGGACACCGCCCTGCGCACCCTGCTCCTCTCGCAACTGCTGCCCACCTGGAACGCCGTCTGGCGCGGCGTCGACCTGCTGCGCGCCCTACCGGAGGGCGCCTCGGTCGCCGAGCGCTGGAAGCGCGACCGCTGGTCGTACACCGGCCACCGGGACCGGCTGCGGGCCGGCGAGCCGCCGCAGCCCCGGCGGGACGACGCGGTCACCGCCGCGCGGAAGCTCGCCGCCCGGGAGACCGCCCAGGCCCGGCTGGACGCCCAGGAGGCGCTGGACGACCCGCTGGTCATGGCCGGGCGGCGGCTGGCGGGCGAGGCGTTCGCCGGGGAGGTGACCGAGGTGGTGATGGCCTACTCGGAGGCGAAGGTGCCGCGCCCGCGTCCGCTCGTCACCGTCCGTACGGACGACACGCCGCTGCTGGAGGAGGGCGCGCGGGTCCACCGCCCGCTGCCCGACGGACGCTCGCAGTCCGCCGAGTTCGTGGCGGCCGGCCCGGCCGGGCTGACCGTCCGGATCACCGGCGGCATGGGCCGCGGCAAGGTCCCCGACGAGGGGACGGTGCCGGCGCCCGGCGACCGGGTCTGCTGGACCTTGTTCGAACACATGCCCAGGGGCGGCCCGGAGCTGCCCGAGCCCGAGCGCACCCCCTGGACCCACGGCGGCCCGCCCGGGGCCCGGGCGGAGGAGCCCGATCCGGTGACCGCGGAGGACCTTCTGTGACCCAGGAAGCGATCCCGGCCCAGGCCGGGCCGGCGCGGGAGCCCCGCGTCTTCGACCCGTCGGCGGCCGCCGCCGCGGCCACGGACGCCATCCTGCGCGACACGCTGGACGGCCGGCACCGCGGCGTCGTCGTCGACTCGCCGCCCGGCGCCGGCAAGTCGACGCTGGTCGTCCGCGCCGCGCTGGAGCTGGCCCGGGCGGGCCGGCCGCTGATGGTCGTCGCGCAGACCAACGCCCAGGTGGACGACCTGGTGCTGCGGCTGGCCGAGGAGGACGCCGAGCTGCCGGTCGGGCGGCTGCACAGCAGCGACCCGCGCCCCTACGACCCGGCGCTCGACGGGCTCGACCAGGTGGTCACGTCCACGAAGGCCGCCGACCTCGCCGGGCTGGACGTGGTCGTCTCCACCGCCGCGAAGTGGGCGCACACCAAGGTGGCCGAGCCCTGGGGGCAGGCCATCGTCGACGAGGCGTACCAGATGCGCTCGGACGCGCTGCTGGCCGTGGCGGGCCTGTTCGACCGGGCCCTGTTCGTGGGCGACCCGGGCCAGCTGGACCCGTTCAGCGTGGTGGGCGCCGAGGGGACGGCCCAGTGGGCCGGCCTGTCATACGACCCGTCGGTGAGCGCGGTGAGCACCCTCCTGGCCCACAACCCCGGGCTGCCGCAGCACCGGCTGCCGGTGTCCTGGCGGCTCCCGGCGTCCGCCGCGCGCCTGGTCTCCGAGGCGTTCTACCCGTACACCCCCTTCCGCAGCGGCACGGACCACGGCGACCGGTCGATGTCCTTCGGCGTCCGGCGGGACGGCTCGGCGGTGGACCGGGTGCTGGACGAGGCCGCCGCGTCCGGCTGGGGGCTGCTGGAGCTGCCCGAGCGGCACGTGCCGCGCACGGATCCGGAGGCGGTCGGGGCGGTGGCCCTGGTGGTGCGCCGGATGCTCGACCGGGGCGCGGCCGTGACCAGCGAGCGCTCCCCGGACCCCGTTCCGCTCACGGCCGCGCGGATAGCGGTGGGCACCGCCCACCGGGACCAGGCGGCGGCGGTGCGGGCGGCGCTGGCGGAGCACGGCGTGACCGGCGTCACAGTGGATACGGCCAACCGGCTCCAGGGCCGCGAGTTCGACGTCACCGTCGTCCTGCACCCCCTCTCGGGCCGCCCCGACGCCACCGCCTTCCACCTGGAGACCGGCCGCCTCTGCGTCCTGGCCTCGCGCCACCGGCACGCGTGCGTGGTGGTGTGCCGCGCGGGGGTGGACCGGCTGCTGGACGAGCACCCCTCGACGGAGCCGGTGCGGCTGGGTGTCGCGGTGAAGTTCCCGGACGGCTGGGAGGCGAATTTCGCGGTGCTGACGCACCTGAGCGAGCACCGGGTGCGATGGCGGCCCTGACGCGGGGACGGCCCGCGGAGGGCGGGCCCCCTTGCGCGCGGCGCGACAATGGATGGCGGCGCAGACGATCCTGGAGGTATGTACATGTGCGAGTGCGAGCCGAAACAGGCTCCCGGACCGGGCGGTGGCGCGGCCCCCCGCCGCAGGCCCGCTCCGCTGCTCTTCGAGCCGCCCGAGGCCGTCTCGGAGGCCGAGCACTTCTTCGACCTCGAGTCGATCGAGGATCCGCGCGAACTGCTGACCCGTTCGACCGAGCTGGCCCTGGCCTTCCGGGCCGCGGCCGACCGCGCGGTCGAGTTCCAGGCGGTGGCGGCGGCCCAGCTCGCCGATCCCCGGCGGTTCGACCGGCTGCCCACGGCCGTGATCGCGGAGCGCGCCGAGTGGAGCGAGGACTACGCCAAGAAGATGGTGGAATTCGGCCGGGAGCTGCTGCGCAGCGGCAGAACGGCCGACTGAGGCCCGCTCCGGCGGCCTACGCCGACGAGCCCGCTGCGGCGCCCCCGCCCCGTACTCGGCCCATGGCCCACCTCATGGGCCGTTGGCATATGCGGCGCACAACCTAGCGCACCCCGCGCCACGCTGTCCCGAATTCACGGAACTGCCGCCACCCGCCCCCGGTGGCGAGCCGACCATGAGGGCATGGACTCCAGGTCGCGCGTTCCGCACCCCGCCCGCTTCCCGCAGCCGTCCCTCCCGAGCGAGCCGGTCCGCCCCGCCGGGGCCGAGTGGCTCGCCTCGGCCAGCCCGCTCCCCCGCAGTGTGCTGGCCCTGTGGGCGGCCGATCCGCGGACCACGCTGCTGCTGCCGTGCGGGCGGGCCTTCGACGTGATCGGCGTCCCGTCGCTGTTCGGACGCCGGATGCTGGACCGGCTGTGGTCGGACGGGCCGGGCTCCGGGCCGGCCGCCGCCCAGCAGGGCCGCCTGCTGCTGTTCGCCTCGCCCGGCACGGCCCAGCGGCTGCCGGCGCTGTTGCGCTGGGAGGAGTGGGGCCGGGCCGTCCCGCCCCTGTTGTGCCTGGGCACGGGCGACGCCGTGACGGTGCCCCCGCCGTTCCCGCCGGACGGCACGGAGCCGGTCCCCCCGGCCTCGCGCTGGGTGGTCGCCCCTGACGTGCGGCATCCCTGGCTGCCGGGGCCCGACGTCCTGCTCTGGGCCTGCGTCCGCACCGCCCGCGCCGGGCTCAAACATACGGATTTTCTTTCCACCGGATCAGGGTGCTAGAGTCTTCTCTGTCAGCAGGCGCCGCTAGCTCAGTTGGTTAGAGCAGCTGACTCTTAATCAGCGGGTCCGGGGTTCGAGTCCCTGGCGGCGCACAGACGGGGAAAGCCCCTCCACTTCGGTGGAGGGGCTTTTTCGTGCGCCGGGGAGGCGGTGGGTGCCGAGGAGGCCGAGGGTCACTCCCGGGTGACCCGGACCGTCCACGCCCCGTCCGCCGCCCGGCCGCGGACCGCCACCCGCACCCCGTCCTCCGCCACCGTCAGGCTCTCCCCCACGCCGAGCGGCGCGTCGGCCAGCGGCGGGTAGACGGCCTCACCCGGGCAGGCCAGGGTGCCGGGATGTCCGTCCACCACTTGGACGGGCCCGCCGCCGGACGGCGTCTCGCTGTCCACCCGGTAGACCAGGACGCCCTCGGTGCAGGTGGTCGCGTCGTTGCCGGCCGCGGTCCTGGCCTCCACCACCACGGCGCTGGTCGCCCCGGTCCTGGCCACCACCAGCCGCGTCCGGGTGTCCCCCGGCCGCATCGGGGCCTCCAGTGGCTGGACGGTGTGCACGGCCCCGCCCCGGCCGGCGACGCAGTCGACTTGCCGGGCGTCGAGCCAGCCCAGTTTCCATTTGTGCCAGCCGAAGGGGTCGGCGGCCAGTCCGAACTGGCTGCCCATGAGGTCCCAGTCGCCGACGTGGGTGTCCCAGTCGCCCTTGCCCTCGGAGGGCCGGTGGTAGAGGTCGGGCAGGTCCAGGACGTGCCCGGTCTCGTGGGCGAGGACGTTGCGGTCGGGCGGGTGGTGCTCGAAGACCGTGACGACCCGGCGCAGTTCGGCGCCGTCGACCTCCAGCGGGCGCTCCAGGTTGACGACCTTGGTGGCGTCGGAGTCCACCCCGGGGGCGTCCGGGTCGGCGACCAGGTAGACCAGCCCGTAGCGGCCGAAGTCCACGGCGCCGCGTGCGGCGGTGATGGCGTCCCTCAGATAGGCGGTACGCAGTTCGCCGTCCCAGTCGCGCTGTATCCGGTACGCGGTGGAGGGCCGGGGCATCCGGAACCACCGGTCGACGGGGTGGGCGCGGACTGAGAACCGGCCGTAGGAGGCCTGTTCGAAGAACCGGGAGGTGCCGGGGAAGTGGTCCGCCACGAGCTGGGCGGGGGTGGCGACCGGCCGGGAGTCCGGGAAGGAGAGGAAGACCATGACGGCGTCCAGCCGGCCGAGGGCGCGCGGGTAGGACGGGTTCCGGGTGTCCAGCCCCTCGGAGTGGTGGGCGTCGCTGCGGGGCAGCGCGCAGGGGCCGCCCGGCCCGACGGCCCGGGCGGGGTTCGCGACCAGGGTCGCGGCGATGGCGCAGAGGCAGGTCAGCACCGCCCACAGGCGGCGCAGCCCGGACCGTTCCACCCCCATGGGTGTCTGCGGACGCACCACGTCGACCTCCCGGGACGGATTCGGGACACCTCTCCCACCCTCGGGCGGTTTGTAGTGTTATGCCCTGTTCCGGTCCCCCGGTCGAGTGACTAGGCCGACTTCTGGGTACATCACACTCAGTCACGGACGGTCAATCGAGAATGTCATCGAGATGCACGCCCATGCAGCCTCGGCCCCGAGCGGGCATGGACGTACAGAAACGGTCGAATCCAGGGTCGCGGCTCCCCTGATCCGAACCCGGCCGCTGGAACGGGCCCCGTACGAGCCCTATGATCGCCACATTTGCAGCATGGATTGCCCCAACCGGCGGCCCGATGCCGTCAATTCGACCACGCGTACGAGACTCATGAAAGCCGCACGAGACGGTGCGGAACGATTGCCACGCGGGAGCGAGCGGTGAGCGGAACCCTCGACGGCCAGGGCGGCGCGCCGGGTGCGGCGGCGCCCGTCGTCACACAACGTCACGTCAACGCGGATGATTTCCGCGCTGCCTTCCGGGCCGCGCACCTCGGGATGGCCGTCGTCGGGGCCGACGGCCTGGTGCGCGTCGCCAACGACGCCCTCGGGGCGCTGCTGGGCACCGACCCCGCCCGGCTGGAGGGCTGCCCCGCGGCCGAGTTCACCGGGCTGCGCGAGGACTCCCGGACCTGGAACGCGTACCGGGAGGTACTGCTCGGCCGCCGGGCCCGGCTCAACTGCACCCGCCGGCTGCGGCGCCCCGGCGGACGGGCGGTCTGGGCCGAGGTGGCCGTCACCCCGCTGCCGGGCGGCCGCGACGCCCTGCTGTCGGTCGCCGACATCAGCGAGCGCCGGGACCTGCGCGCCCGGCTGCGGCATCTGCGGATGCACGACCCGGTGACCCGGCTGCCCAACCGGAGCCTGTTCTTCGAGCGGCTGGCCGCCGCGCTGGCCGCGGCGGAGGAGGACGCGGACGCCCGGATCGGCCTCTGCTACCTGGACCTCGACGGTTTCAAGGCCGTCAACGACACCCTCGGCCACCGCGCCGGCGACCGGCTGCTCTGCGCGGTGGCCCGCCGGCTGCGCGACTGCGCCGCGGAGGGCGGCCACCTGGTGGCCCGGCTGGGCGGCGACGAATTCGCGCTGCTGGTCGAGGAGTCGGCCGGCACCGAACAGCTCGTCGCCCTCGCCGCTGCCGTACTGGCCGCGCTCCAGCGGCCGTTCGAGGTCGAGGGCCAGCGGCTGGCGGTGTCGGCGAGCATCGGGCTCGTCGAGCGGCCGGCCGCCGGGACGCACGCCACCGAGCTGATGCAGGCCGCCGACACCACGCTGTACTGGGCGAAGGCGGACGGCAAGGCGCGCTGGGCGCTCTTCGACCCGGAGCGCAACGCCCACCGGATGACCCGGCAGGCCCTGTCCAGCACCCTCCGGCCGGCCGTCGAGCGGGGCGAGTTCGTCCTCCAGTACCAGCCGCTGGTCGGGTTGGGTGACGGTGTCGTCCGGGGGGTGGAGGCCCTGGTGCGCTGGCACCACCCGCAGTTCGGCACCCTCGCGCCGAACCGGTTCATCGGGCTGGCCGAGGAGACGGGCGCGATCGTGCCGCTCGGCCGCTGGGTGCTGGAGACCGCCTGCCGCCAGGCCCGCCGCTGGCAGCTGGAGCGCCCGGACGAACCGCTCGTGGTCAGCGTCAATGTGGCGGTCCGTCAGGTCTGGGACTCCGACCTGGTCGCGGACGTGGCGGCGATCCTCGCCGAGACGGGGCTGCCGCCGCGCCTGCTCCAACTGGAGCTGACCGAGTCCGCGGTGATGGGCTCGGCGGGCCGGCCGCTCCAGCAGCTGCGCCGGCTGAGCGACATGGGCGTCGCCATCGCCATCGACGACTTCGGCACCGGCTACTCCAACCTCTCCTACCTCAGCAGGCTCCCGGTCTCCACGCTGAAGCTGGACGGCTCGTTCGTCCACGGCTTCCGTACCGACGAGCCGCCGAACCCGGCGGACGAGACGATCGTCGAGGCCCTCGTCCAACTGGCGCACCGGCTGGGGCTGTCGGTGACGGCGGAGTGCGTGGAGAACGCGGAACAGGCGGAACGGCTGGGGCGGATCGGCTGCGACACCGGGCAGGGCTGGTTCTACTCCCGCCCGGTGGGCGCGGAGCGGATCTCCGCGCTGCTGGGGGTGGGGGCGCGGGCGGCGGTGTGAGCCGGCCGCGCCCCTCGTCCACCCGGCGCCGGTGACGACCGCCGGAGCGGCCCGCGCGCCCCCTACAGGGCGGGAGCGCTGGGCATGCCGTACGCGTCCGCGATCAGCTCGTAGCTGCGCAGCCGGGCGTCGGGCCCGTGCACATTGGCGGTGATCATCAGCTCGTCGACGCCCGTCCGCCGCACCAGCGCGTCCAGCCCCTCGCGCACCTCGTCCGGGGTGCCGTGGACCACGTTCCGCAGCCAGTCGTCGACGAAGTCGCGCTCCATCTCGCTGAACTCGTACGCCTCGGCCTCCTCGGGCGTCGGCACCAGCCCCGGCCGTCCCCGGCGCAGTCGGACCATGGACAGCGCTCCGGTGAGCACCTGGCGGCGCGCCTCCGCCGGGTCGTCCGCCGCCAGCGCCTGGACGCCGATCTTGGCGTACGGGCGGTCGAGGACGGCCGACGGGCGGAAGGACGCGCGGTACAGGTCGAGGGCCGGGACGGTGTTGGCCGCCGAGAAGTGGTGGGCGAAGGAGAACGGCAGCCCCAGCGCCCCGGCGAGCCGCGCGCTGAACCCGGAGGAGCCGAGCAGCCAGACGGACGGCCGGTCGGCCCGCTGCACCCCGCCGGGCACCCGGCCCTGCACGGGACCGGGCACTGCGTGGATCCGGGCGTAGGGGTGGCCGTCCGGGAAGTCGTCGTCGAGGAAGCGGATCAGCTCGGAGAGCTGCTGCGGGAACTCGTCCGCCCCTTCCGCGAGCCGGTCCGCCCGGCGCAGGGCGGCGGCGGTGGCGCCGTCCGTGCCGGGCGCGCGCCCGAGCCCCAGGTCGATGCGCCCCGGCGCGAACGCCTCCAGGGTGCCGAACTGCTCGGCGATCACCAGCGGTGCGTGGTTGGGCAGCATCACCCCGCCGGAACCGAGCCGGATCCGGTCCGTCCGGGCCGCGAGGTGGGCCAGGATCACGGCGGGCGAGGAGCTGGCGACGCCGGGCATCGAGTGGTGCTCGGCGACCCAGTAGCGGTGGTAGCCGAGCCGCTCGGTCAGCCGGGCGAGCTCGACGGTGGTCTCCAGCGCCTGCCGCGCCGTCCGGCCGGCGCCCACGGTGGCCAGGTCCAGTACGGACAGCGGGACGGGGGCGCGTCCGCGAGGGGTCGCCCGGATGATCTCGTCGTGCTCGTCGGCCACGGTGGCCCGCCTCCCTGCTCGCTGTCGCGCGGTGCGCGCTGGCTGTCGTGGGTCCGGCCGGGCGCGCCCGGCCGCCTCGCGGACGCCGTGTGGCGCCGGTTTCGCGTCCGGGACGCCGGTGCGCAGCACCCCCGGAGGGGGCGCCCGCGCGGATGTCCTGCCGCCGGTCCCACCGGAGGTCAACCGGAGCCTCACTCCGCTTTATTCCCCGCCCCGCGCGCCGGTCGGGCCAGCGGCCCGGCATACCGGCGGCATATGCCGCCGACCAGCGCCATGGTCCCGAGCGTTCCGGAGCCCCTCCTTCTCGCGCAACCCCCTCTCCCCGCGGGCGGCTTCGCCCTATCGTGAGAAGCGGAACACCCGCGCGACCAGCCAAGGGGAGACCGTGGCGCTCAAGCCCGAGCCGATCACACCGTTCCACTCGGTGCAGCACGCCCTGCGCGTCCTGGAGACGGTCACCAAATACTCCGGCGGCGTGAGCGAGGCCCAGCTCGCCCGGGAGGCCGGCCTGCCCGCCGGGCGCCTCGCCCACCTGCTGAGCATGCTCCGCCGGGAGCGGTACGTGGAGCGGGTCGGCGAGGACGCCTACGCCGCGGGCCCCGCGCTCGCCCTGCTGACCACGGGCGGCGGCCGGGACGCCGCCCTCACCGACCGGCTCCAGCGGGCGCTCGCCCGGCTGCGCGACACCATCGGCGCGGCCGTCTACCTGAGCGGGTACGTCGACGGCGAGGTCCGGATCACCCAGTACGCGGACGGGCCGGGGGCGCCGCGCGTGCACGAGTGGGTGGACTTCCGCACCGCCGCCCACGCGAGCGCGCTGGGCAAGTGCCTGCTCACCCAGCTCGACCACGACGACCGGCGCGACCACTTCTCCCGGCACCGGACCGCCCGGCTCACCTCCCGGACGATCACCGACGAGAAGACGCTGCTCACCCGGCTCGCCGCGCAGCCCGCCAGCGTTCCCGTCCTGGACCTGCAGGAGTACGCGGTGGGCACGGTCTGCGCCGCCGTCCCGATCACGGCGGGCAAACGAGTGGGCTCGCTCGCCCTCTCCCTCCCGCTCGCCCACGCCCACCGGCTCCGCCAGGCGGCCGAGGCGCTCAACCGGCACGCCGCCCCGATGCTGCTCTCGCTCGCCCTCCAGTGAGGCCGGAGTGGCCCTCGGAGGCGGGTGGTGCGAAGCACCCCTCGGGACCAGGTAGTATTTACTTCGTCAGCAGGCGCCGCTAGCTCAGTTGGTTAGAGCAGCTGACTCTTAATCAGCGGGTCCGGGGTTCGAGTCCCTGGCGGCGCACCGACAGCAGAAGGCCCCTCACTCCGGTGAGGGGCCTTCTGCGTAGCGGAGACCGGTGGAACAGGCGGGAGAGGAGGGATCACGTGCACCAGCGGCGCCGCCCCTCGGCAGCCGGCCTGATGCTGCTGCTCCTGCTGGCCGTCCTCGGCCCGGCCCTCTCCGTCCCGGCGTCCGCCGCCGCGGCATCGACACTCCCGGCACCGGCGCTCCCGGCATCTACCGCCGAGGCCGCCCTCACCGGGGTACGAGCGGTGGAGGCGCCCACCGGGGTACGGGCCGACGCGCCCGCCTCCAGCCCATTCACCGCCTCACGGCCGGACGCGCCGTCCCCGAAGGGAGCGGCGGTCGTCGCCGCCCGGGACGACCACGGCGACGACGACGGCGGAAGCTGCCGGCCGCACGACGTACCGGCGAAGGGCACAGACGCCGTCGTCCCGCACGCCCCCACCGACCCGCTGACCGCGTCGGCCGCCGCGCGCTCCCCTCTCCCCCAGCTCCCGGCACCCCGGGCCCGCGCGCCCCGGGCGCCGCCCGCGTCGCTCGCCGGCCGCGCCGAGCTCCTCCCCGTCCTGCGGATCTAGACCCGCCCGTACGGCCCGCACCGGGCCGTACTCCGGCATGCCTGGATTCCGCCGAGACCCCTGGAGCTCCGCCCGTTATGTCCCCTACGCCGTCTTCCTCCACGCCGTCCTCCCCGCGGCAGCCGTCCGACCGGAAGAACCCGAAAAACCAGAAGAAGCAGAAGAACCAGAAGCCCCGGAAGACCCCGGCCACCCCCGCCACCACCGGCCGCCGGCTCGCCGCCGTCGGCGCGGGCGCGGCCCTCGTGGTGGCGGCCGTCGCCGCCGGGCTGGCCATCGCCAAGGCCTCGGGCGGTTCCGACGACCGGTCCGACGGCGCCAAGCCCGCCGCCACCGCCTCCGCCGACCCGCAGCAGTCCCTCTTCGACGAGGCGGAGCGGATGACGAGCCGCCGGGAGAAGGACGATCCGCTCGCTCTCGGCAAGCCGGACGCGCCCGTGGTCCTGGTGGAGTACGCCGACTACCAGTGTTCGTTCTGCGGCCGTTTCACCAGGGAAAGCCAGCCGAAACTGATAAAAAAGTATGTGGACGAGGGCATACTGCGGATCGAGTTCCGTAACTTCCCGATCTTCGGTGATCCCTCGCAGCGCGCCGCCCGCGCCTCCTGGGCGGCAGGGCGACAGGGCCGCTTCTGGCAGTTCCACGACGAGCTCTACGCCAAGACCCGCAAGGGCGACGCCTTGGCCGAGGACAAGCTCGTCGACATGGCCGAGTCCGCCGGGGTCGGCGACCTCGACCGCTTCCGCGCCGACATGAAGAGCGACGCCTCCGAGGAGGCCGTCAAGAAGGACCAGCAGGAGGGCTACCGCCTCGGCGTCAGCAGCACCCCGTCCTTCCTCGTCGGCGGCCGGCCCCTCGCCGGGGCCCAGCCGATGAAGGAGTTCGAGGCGGCCATCGAGCAGGCCAGGGCGACCAAGGCGGCCAAGGGGAACGAGGCGGCGAAGGGGCGGCCGGGCGCATGAGCGACATCGGCTACCTCGCCGCGTTCCTCGGCGGCGTCCTCGCCCTGGTCAGCCCGTGCAGCGCCCTGTTGCTGCCCGCGTTCTTCGCCTACTCGCTCGCGAGCCCGGGCCGGCTGCTGGCCCGGACCGGCGTCTTCTACCTCGGCCTCGCCACCACACTGGTCCCGCTCGGCGCGGCCTCGGGCGCGGCCAGCCGGCTGTTCAACGGCCACCGCGAGGCGCTCGTGACGGCCGGCGGGTGGATCGTCATCGTCCTGGGCGCCGCCCAGATCGTCGGCCTGGGCTTCGCCTCACGGAAGGCCCAGGCCGCGGCCGGCCGCCTCACCCCGCGCACGGCGGCCTCCACCTATCTGCTGGGCTGCGTGTACGGACTGGCCGGCTTCTGCGCCGGACCGATCCTCGGCTCCGTGCTGGCCATGACGGCCATGCGCGGCGAGGCGGTCCAGGGGGCCGCGATGCTCGCCGTCTACGCCCTGGGCATGGCGCTGCCGCTGTTCGTCCTGGCCCTGTTCTGGGACCGGTTCCGGCTGGGCACCCGAGGCTGGCTCCGAGGCCGCGAGATCACACTCGGCCGCGTCCGCCTCCACACCACTTCTCTCCTCTCCGGCCTCTTCTTCATCGCCATCGGCGTCCTCTTCCTCCGCTACGACGGCACCACCGGCCTTCCCGGCCTCCTCGACGCCGACCAGGAAGCGAGCCTGGAGGAGACCGCCTCCCGGCTCGGCAACGCCGTGCCGGACCTCGTGGTGCTGGCGGTCGTGGCGCTGGTGGTGGCGGGGGTGCTGGCGAGGGTGGCGTTCCGGAAGCGGTGACGGTTCCCGCGACACCTCAGGGCGCGCCGGACGTGCAGGTTCCGGCGCCGTCCGGGGGCCGGGGGGGGCGGGGGCCGGCCGGAGCGCCCGGCGTCAGGCCGCGCGGGGCAGCCGCACCCGTCCGTACAGGTTCGGCTTGTACCGGGCGAACGTCGAGATCCGCACCTTGGTACCGGGCCTGGCCGCCTCCAGGTATCGGTCGCCACCGAGGTAGATCGCCACGTGGTGCACCCCGGACGCCCGCCCGTTGCGCGACCAGAACACCAGGTCCCCCCGGCGCAGGGCGCCACGCGGAATCCGTGCCGTGGCCCGGTACTGATCCGCGGCGATCCGCGGCAGTCGGACGCCCGCCCGGCGGTACGCCATCTGTACGAGGCCGGAGCAGTCCCAGCGGTGCGGCCCCTTGCCGCCCAGCGCGTACACGTCACCGATGTGCGCCAGCGCGTACGCGACGGCCGCCTCAAGCCCCTTGGCCGCGGCCGCGGCGTCCGTGGCACCGGAAGACGTCCCGGCCTCGGGCGCGGGGAGGGCCGTCGCGACCGCGCCCTCGTCCGGCGTGACCTCGGGCGCGTCGGACGGAAGAGGGGCAGCCACATCGTCCCGCCCCGCGGCGCCGCCGGTACCGGCCCCCGTACCGTCCGCCTCCGGCAGCATCGCTTCCGCCCCCTCGGGTGTCCCGACCGCCTCGGCTCCCTCGGGCAGCGCGCCGGCCCCGGGGCCGGTACGGACGAGGGCGGGGTG
>NZ_JBPQTX010000151.1:0-16454 GCF_051386555.1 Streptomyces sp. URMC 126 | reverse complement strand
GCCCCCCTCCCCCTCCTCCAGCCCCATGGCGATCCTCTTGAGGGGGTCGCTGGCCCATCGAGGCGCCGCCAGGTCCGCCGCTACGGCGGACCGGGCTCCGATGACGTATCGGTCCCGGGGACGGGGGCTGGTCAGCGCGTGGACGAGGGCGCGGACGAGGGGCTCGGGTCCGGGTTTTCGGGCCGCCTCGCGGAGCGAGCGCTCCAGCCTGCGGTACGCCTCGGCGAACAGTGTGCCGGACGCCGCCGCCCGGCAGGCCAGGTCGTCGGCGGCGCGCTCCCAGATCGGCCCGCCGTAGCCCCGCGCCTCGACGAGCGCGACGCGCACTCCGCCCGGTCCGGCCTCCATACGCAGGGCGTCGTTCCACGCGCCCATGGCGGCCTTGCCCGCGCAGTACCAGCCCATGAGGGGAAGGGTGATGCGGCCGGCGGCCGAGGAGTTGTTGACGACGCGTCCGTCGCCGCGGCGGCGCATCGCGGGGAGGGCCAGCCGGGTCAGCCGGGCGGCGCCGAGCAGGTTGACCTGGAGGAGCCGGTCCACGGTGTCGTCGTCGAAGTCCTCCACCGCTCCGGTGCGGAGGATGCCGGCGTTGTTGACCAGCGCCCAGGGTCCGCCGTCGGTCTCCGCGGCGACCTCGTCGAAGGCGTCGCGGCACGAGCGCGGGTCGGCGGCGTCGAGCAGTACGGTGCGCAGCGTGACGCCGCGCGCGGCCGCCGCGCGGTGCAGTTCCCCGGCCTCCTCGGCGTCGAGGGCCGTGCCGTAGACGCGCAGCCCGCGCCCGGCCAGGCGCAGGGCCGTCTCGCGGCCCACTCCGCTGGTCGCGCCGGTCACCAGCACACTGCGTGGACTCATCACTGCACTCCTCGGGTGGTCGGGGGCGGTGCGGGCGGCAGCCGGTAGCGGGCGCACGCGGCCGGCAACCGGACGCCCGCCAGGCGGAGTTGGCAGACGCGGGCGTGGAAGGCGGCCCCGCGCATCAGGTGGGTGGCCACGGCGGCGGCCGACCGCCGGGCCGGGTCGGCGAGGGCGCTGCCGGCGGTCCAGGCGTTGAACGCGCCCATGGCCGGGCCGCACCAGATCTGCCAGTCCGCGCGGCGGGCGGTCTCGCCGGTGACGGCCCACCGCGACCCCATGGCGAGGTACCAGCGGAAGACGGCCGCCATGCGGTACTTGGGGTCTTCCTCCGCCCTCCGGAGCCGGGCGGGATCGTGCTCGCGGAGGTAGGCGGCCGTGTCGCGCCACACCTCGTCCAACGGCCGCCGCAGCAGGCGCTCTTCCAGGTGGCGCCGCTCGGCGGGCGGGATGTCGGTCAGGGAGGCGTGGTCGTGGTAGAGGCGCAGGAGGCGGGCGGCGCGTCCGGCGAACAGCGTGCCACGGCCGAGGACCTGCACCTGAACGCCCTGTTCGAACAGGTCCGCCGACGGCGCCATGACGCAGTCGGACGGCCCGGCCTCCGCGAGGAGCGCCTTGGCCTCGGCGGAGGTTCCCGCCTCCGCCGTGGCCTGGTTGACGGAGCCGGTGACGACGTAGTCGGCGCCGAGGGCGAAGGCCGCCATCGCGGCCTCCGGCGTCCCGATCCCGCCCGCCGCGCCCACCCGTACGGGCCGCCCGCCGGGGAGTTCGCGGGCGACGCGGTCGCGCAGCCGCAGGACGTCCGGGAGCGCGACGGCCAGGGGACGGCGGTCGGTGTGGCCGCCGGAGTCGGCCTCGACGGTGACGTCGTCGGCCATCGGCACGGTACGGGCGAGGCGCGCCTGTTCGGCGGTGATCGTGCCGGCGGCGAGGAGTTCGCCGACGAGGGGTGCGGGTGCCGGGCGCAGGAACATCCCGGCGGTCTCGGGGCGGGAGACCTTGGCGACGACGCGGTGGGCGGCCCGTACGCCGCCGTCCGGGCCGGTGCCCAGCCCCGTCAGCCGGTAGCGCACCAGGTCGGGGGTGAGCTGGACGAAGGCCGACGCCTCGACGCAGCGCACGCCGTTTCGCAGGCACAGGTCGACGCAGTCGCGTTCCATGGCGGGGGCCATGGGGCTGTGGATGAGGTTGCAGGCGAACGGCAGCCCCCGGGCGCCGAGTTCGCGGCGCAGGCGGTCCAGGGCGGGCGCCAGCCGCGCGGCGGGCAGGCCGGCGGAGCCGAAGGCGGCGAGCCACCCGTCCCGGGCGAGCGCGGCGACGAAGTCCGCCGAGGCGATGCCGCCGGCCATGGCCCCGGCCATGTAGGCGTGGCGCACCCCGTGGTCGCGCCGGAAGCCCGCCGAGCCGAGCGTTTCCGGGGGCAGCGGGCCGGCCGACGCGAGGACTTCGGTGCCGTCGCCGGGCACCGGGAGGCGGTCGGCGGCGCCGACGCGTCCGCCGGCGCGCACGATGTGGCAGGGGCGGTCGGCGGCGGCGAGCAGGGCGTACACCCCGTCGGGGTCGTGGCGTACGGTCACCGGCCCGTCTCCCGTCCGCCGGCCGGCAGCCGTCCGGGGGGCGCGGGGCCGAGGTCGACCGCGATGCCGTCCACCCGGTAGATGCGCAGATCGTCGCGCCAGACCGAGCCGTCGGCGCGCAGGAACACCCGCCCGGCGTCCCGGCGGACCTCGCGGAGGTGGACCTCGGCCCGCACCCTGCGGTGTTCGCGCAGGATCTGCCCCCGGTAGGACCAGCGCACCTCCTCGCCGACCGCGACCTCGGGGACGGGCCGCTCGATGCCGTCCGTGAGGCCGGTGAGGAGGGCGAAGGCGTGCACCGCCTGGTACAGCGTCTGGACGCCCACCGACCCGGGGAGGACGGGGTCGTGGAGGAAGTGGTGGTCGAAGAACCAGTCGTCGGGGTCCACCGGCTTGTCGCACAGGACGTATCCGAGGCCGTGGTCGCCGCCGCGCGGGACGACGACGGTGTCCGCGAGGAGCGCCAGCCGGCCGCGGCCGAGCCGGGTGTCACCGCTCAGGTCCCGGCGGAGGACGCCGTCCGGGGCGGCGGGGTGACGGTCGAGCCAGGGCGGTACGTACCGGCCGTCGTCGAGGCCCTGCTGCTGGGCGAGGAGTCCGGGGGTGAAGTATCCGTGGACGGCGGTGCCCGTCCAGAAGGGCCCGTCGTCGTCGAGCAGTTCGACGTCGTAGCGCTGCAGGATGCCGCCGGGCAGGGGGGTGTGCGAGCGCAGGCTGCCGCGCTGCCGCACGGTCTTCCCTCGCGGGTCGACGCGGCGGAGCAGCCGGGCGGTTCCTTCGAGGTTGCGGCAGGAGAGGTCCTCGTCCGGGTGTTCGACCGAGACCCCGAGCGCTCCACCGAGCAGGCCGCACGCCTGCAACGCGGTCTCCATCAGGGCGAGTTGCGGCATCGTGCCGTTGTGCTCGCGGACGTACCAGGGGTCGGGTGGGACGTCGTAGGCGGTCCCGCCCCCGCTGCCCGTCCGGTACGCGCCCTTCGCCCCCCTCGCCTCCTCCACCCGGGAGACGAGGAGGAAGTCGCCGAGCGGCAGGCGGGGACGGACGCGCGCCGTCGGAAGGCGCTCCCCCGGGGTGCCGAAGAGCCGCGCGGGTTCGCCCTCGGCCATGTGGGCGACGTGCGCTTCGTGAGCGAGGGCCGGGCGTCCGCCGGCCGTCCTCCGGCAGGTGGTGCCCGTCACCCTGTCCATCTCGGCTCCCGGGCCTTCGTGGAGGGCGACGGCCGCTCCGCGCAGCCGGGCCACGACGCGTCCGCCGACGGTGATCCGGCAGTTCCCGGACACGTACGGCCGGGGCACCATGCCGCACCGCGTCACGGCCGCCTCGACCTCGGCCTCGGTGCCGTCGAGCGCGGCGGCGTCCACCACCTCGACGCGGACGGTGCCGCCCGGCCGGGGCACCGCGCGGGCCCCGGGGACGCAGAGGTGGAAGCCCTGGTGGAAGGCGTGGACACGGAGGACCTCCAGGGCGGTGAGGACCGCCCACACCCATACCGCCCCCTCGTCGTCGGGCCCGGGCGGGCGGACCGTGGCCCGCACGACGGCCTGCGGCCACGCACCGGGACGGACGTCGACGGAGGTGACCTCCACCAGCCGCCCCGGCCGGGGCCAGGGCGCGGGAAGCGTTTCCGGCGGCAGTCCCGTCTGGTCGAAACCGGCTCCGAACACCCGGGCCGCGTCCCCCCGGGCCAGCGCGTCGAGGTCGGCCGGGGAGAGGCGGGTCACGCGGGTCCGTGCGAGCGGGCGGGGTTCCTGCGGACAGGCCGGCGGCGCCTCCTCGGGCCACTCCCCCGGCTCCGGGAGCGCGACCGTGGCCACGGGCCTGTCACCGGCCACGACGCGCCGTCGTCCGCTCCCGGACGCCGGGCCGGGCGGGGGCTCCGCCCGGAGCGGCCCCGGCGCGGGCGGCGGAGCGTCGTGCCAGGTGACCGTGGCGCGTACGGGCCCGCGTCCGGCGGGCAGGGCCCGCGCGGCGGCACGCAGGGCCGCTTCGGCGGCGTCGGACGCCGCCGGCTCCACGGCCCGGCCGGCCCGTTCGGCGTCCCCGTCCCGCGCCCTCCCGTCCGGGACGGACGCGGTCCCCGGCCGCGCGGGGAGTCCGGTGGCCCGTCGGAGCTGCCGGGCCGCGATCGCCCGGTGTGCCTCCAGCACGGCGGCGTGGGCCGCCTGGAGGCGTGCGGCGATCCGTTCGTGGACCGGGCCGGTGCGGTCCCGGACGGACCGGTCCGCCGGCACGTCCGGCGCGGGCGCTCCCGCCCCCGCGCCTCGCCCGGCCACGGGCCGGACGCCGACGGGGAGTTCTCCGGGCGGGGCTCCCTCGAAGCCGAGTTCTTCCATGGCTCCTTCCATGACCCCTCCCTCAGCCCGCACGGTGTGCGTTGGCGGCCAGGTAGCCGGCCACCCGCCGGGGCTCGGCCCACAAGGTGCGCACGCCGGTCCACCGCTGGAGCACCCGGCCGTCCGGGGCGCAGGCGGTGACGTCGAAGAAAGCGAAGACGGCGTCGGGTTCCGCGGGCTTCCGGTCCACCCGGACGACGAACGGTTCGCCGTCCGGCAGGGGCGCGAAGAGTTCGAGGCGCTCGACGCCGACGGGCATGGGCCAGTACTGCTGGTCGGGGTCGGTCACCCCCACCAGGCACACCCCTTGCATCAGGAGGTCGGCCAGCGCCGGTGCGTGGAGGCGCCCGGAGAAGCCGCCCTTGCCGAACGGCGGCTCCGTCATCCGCGCGACGAAGGTCGACAGGCCGGTGGCGTCGGGCACTTCGTCGCGCAGACCCCTCAGGGTGGGTCCGTGGAACAGCCGGCCGTTCGCGTAGCCGGGGTGCGGGGCGTCGGACACCGTGAACGGGGGAAGGGCGATCCGCCCGCCGGGCTCCGGTCCCCGGTCGCTCCAGAGGAAGCTTCCCTCGTAGTGGGGTTCCTCCCGCCCGTCGTCGCCGAGCAGGGTGAACTTCGTCCACCTCCGCGGGCCTTGCTCCCCTTCCGGGACCAGGCGCGTGCGGTACGTCCCGGAGTAACCCTCCCCGTCGAAGGCCAGACCCCGGACGATCCGGAAGTCACGGCACTCGACGACCGCGCCCATGCCGCCCAGGGCCCGCTCGACGCTGTTCACCCCCCAGCCGATGGCGGCGGTCATGGGCAGGACCGGGAAGCGGTCGATCCGGTGATCGCGCAGGACGGGCTCGGCGGCCAGGCCGGCGCGGGAGCAGCGCGCGGTCACTCCTTCCTCCGGCAGCCGGTCGACCCGCCGGTACAAGGGGGCGAGCGGCCCGACGACGACGGTCGCCCCCCGCTGGAGAGCGGGTGCGGCCAAGAGCCGGACGAAGTGGCCGCAGCCCTCCTCCCGGGTCAGGACGGGCACCCCCGCCTCCACGTACAGCTCCCGCAGGCGGGCGGCCATGCCGCCGGCCCAGGGCCCCCAGGCCACCGGCAGCACCCGGCAGTCGGGGTGCGCTTCCCGGAAGGCGCGGCCGAAGCGGTTCAGTGCCTCGTTGGCCAGCGCGTAGTCGGTCTGCCGCGCGTTGCCCCAGACGCCGGAGACCGACGTGAAGAGCACCAGGTGCCGCAACCGCCCGGGCTCCAGAGCCCGCAGGACGTGGTGGAGGCCGGCCACCTTGGTGTCCACGACGGCGGCGACCGAGTCCGGTTCCATGCCGGAGAGCGGTTTGTCGCCGAGCACGCCGGCCCCGTGGAGCACGGCGGTGACGCGGGACGCGTACGGCGCCAGGGCCTCGGTCACGGCCGCGCCGTCCCGTACGTCCACGGCCAGGTAGTCGGCGGCGACACCACGTTCCCGGAGCTCCGCGAGGACCGCGCGGATCCGCCCCTCCGGGGTGCCGGCGCCGTCCCGTTCCCCGTCCGCCGGCGCCCCGGCCTCGTCGGCGTCCGCCGTACGGTCCGGTCCGCCGCTGAGCGGAGTGCGCCCGAGCAGCAGGAAGTCGAAGCGCCCGGTCTCGGCCAGCGCAGTGACGCACCAGGCGGTGATGCCCGACGCCCCGCCGGTGACCAGCATCAGGCCGCGCCCGCCGTCGGCGTCCTCCTCGTCGGCGTCCACCGGGACCGCCGCCTCCTCCACGACGGGCGTGCGGCGCCCCGCCGCGTCCCGGCCCACCTCGTGGACGTCCGTGGCCAGGTCCGCGATCTCGGCGATGAAGGCCGCCGCGACGTCCGCGTCGGCCAGGTCCGGGGCGAAGTCCAGCGCGCGGCAGAACAGCGCCGGTTCCTCCAGGGCGACCGTCTTGACCAGCCCCCCGAGCCCGCCCGCGAGGGCGGCCGCCCCGTCGCCGCCGGAACCGGCGTGTCCCAGCGCGCCGTCGAGCCGGGTCACGGTCACCAGCGCGGCGCGCCCGCCCGCCCCGGCCGCCTCCGCGAGGGCGGGGCAGGAGTGCTTCGCCACGAGGACGGCGTGCCGCAGCCGCGCGATCGCCTCCTCCGCGTCCTGCCCGGCGGTACGGCCCACCGGCAGCACACAGAGGCGCAACGCGCCCGTGTCCGCGAGGAGTTCGCCCAGCCGTGCGGCCAGCTCGGGCTCCGACAGGTCCGCCAGCCGCGGGACCGTGGAACCGTCCCCCACATCGGCGGCCGGCTCCGCGCCGGGGAGGAGCAGCGGCGCCACGTCCCAGCCGTCCGCGCGCAGGGCTCCGGCGAGGACGGCGGACAGTCCGGTGCCGTCGTCCAGCACCAGGGCGCGGCGCCCTTCCGGGTAGGCGTCGAGCCGGACGTCCGGGTCCGGCAGGTCCCGGAGGGTGACGACGGCGGTCCCCGACCGGATCTCCCCGAGCGCGCGTTCGCGCAAGGACGGCCCCTGCAGCGCCTCGACGAACCTGTCCGCCAGTTCGCCCACGGTCCGCGCCTCGGCGAGCCGGTAGAGGGTGCCCCGGTCGATCTGCGGGTAGCGGCGCCACACCTCCGCGCCGATCTCGACGCGTTTGAGCGAGTCGATGCCCAGGTCCTCCTGGATGAGCATGTCCGGTTCGATCATGTCGACGTCGTAGCCGGTCCGGTCGGCGGTCACCTCCCTCAGCACCCGCTCGATCTCCACCGGGTCGATCTCGCCGCCGGCGGCGGGCGCCTCGGGCGCCGTTCCCGCTGCTTCGGCGTCCAGGAACGCGGCCAGGGCCGACCGGGCGGCAGCCGGGCCGGACGAGCCGTTCGGCGTTCCGGCGTCCGGCGTCCCGGCGTCCGGCGCGGGCGTGCCCTCGTCCGCCTCCGCCTCGTGCACGGACCACGCCGTCCCGTCGTCCCGGAGCTCCGTCGCCGGCCGCACGTCGAGGTCCGTCCCCGGCCCGTCACCGGCCGCGCCCAGCATCCGGGCGACGACCTCTCCGGCCCGGGTGTGCGCGTCGCCGACGGCGAGGCTGTGTTCGGTGACGGCGGTGACCGCCTCGACCAGCGAGGGGTCCACGCGGCCGTCCTCGGCGCGGCGCCGCAGCAGGCCGGTGAGTTCGCGGGCGATGTGCAACTGGACGTCCAGGTAGGCGGTGTGGGCGGTGAGGTGCCGGGCCGCCGCGGCGGCCAGCGCGTCGTCCTCCGGGACCGGCATCCGGGCCGGGGTGGCCGGGGGCGCCTGGATTTCCCTTGCCCTTGCCCTTTCCCTTTCCCGATCCCGTTCCCGGCGTTCGGCGTCCGCGAGGGCCGCCGCCTCGGCGACGGCCGCGTCGTACGCCGGGCGGCGGGCCACGACCGCGAAGTGCGGGCCCTCCAGCCTCCGGGCGGCCTTCGAGGGCGCGGGACGCGCGGGGGGCGGCGGCGCGTCGTGACGGTCGAGGCCGGCCAGCGGGTACCCCAGGACGGCGAGCCGCAGCGCCGCGCGCTTCAGGGCCGCGTAACCGTCCTGCCCGGGGCCGGTGTCGCAGGGGACGGCCGCCACCGCCCGTTCCCCGAGCTGCCGTTCGACGAGCCGGGTGAGCGTGTTCCGGGGCCCGCATTCCACGAACACCCGCACGCCGTCGGCGTACATCTCCTCGACGCGGGCCGCGAAGTCCACGGGCCGGAGCAGTTGTCCCGCCAGGAGGTCGCGGTTGGCGTCCGGGTCCTCCCCGTACGCGGCGCCGGGGGTGCAGGAGTGCACCGGCACGGCCGGTACGCCGAACTCCCGTTTCGCGCACGCCTCCGCGAACGGCTCCGCCGCGTACTCCACGCAGGCCGTGTGGAAGGCGGCGTCGACGGCCAGCCCCTGCGCGGGGACGCCCCGGGAGACGGCGGCCCGGACGAACGCCGTGACCGTGTCCGTGGGGCCGCCGACGACGTACTCGTCCGGGGCGTTGCGGTTGCAGATCACCAGGCCGGGGCGGCCGGCCAGCAGCGCCCGCACGATGTCCTCGGGCGCCCGGACGGCGGCCATGGTGCCGGCGTCCCGCCCGGCGGGCGGCCGCAGGGCGGCGCCCCGGGCGTGGGCGAGCCCGGTGAAGGCCTCGTCGTCGAGGACCCCCGCGGCCCAGAGGGCGGTCAGCTCGCCGAAGCTGTGACCGAGCACCGCGGCGACGGGGAGGCCCAGGTCGCGCAGGTACGCGAAGTGCCCGCGGGACAGCGCCCCGATGGCCGGCTGGGCGTGCGTGGTGCGGCGCAGCCGCAGGGCGTCCCCCTCCGGCCCGCCCTTGGTCCCGGCGGGCGGGAAGACCGTCCGGACGAGGCCGTCCGCCGCCGGGAACAGCCCGTCGGCGGCCTCGAAGGCGGCCCGGACGGCGGGGACGGTCAGGGCGGCGTCCCGGCCCATGCCGACGTACTGGCTCCCCTGCCCGGAGAAGAGGACGCCGATCCCGGGGAGGGGGTCGAGGGAGCGGTGGCGGTAGTGGATGCCCCGGCCGTGGTCCCAGCGCTCGTGGGAGGCGTTGACGCGCAGTTGCTCGACCGCCAGGGTACGGAGTTCGGCGTGCTCGGCGTCGTCGCGGGCCACGAAGCCGACCCGGGCGTGCCCGGCGGGCACCGGGCCTTCGTCGGGCGGCTCGTCCTCCTCCAGGCGGTGGCGCAGCCGCTCGGCGGTCTCCGCGTGCCAGAGACGGGCGCGCGGCGTCCGGTGGCCGGCGCGCACGGGGTCTCCGTCCTCGGGGGCCTCCTCCAGGACGGCGTGGTAGTTGACGCCGCCGAACCCGAAGGCCGAGACCCCGGCGCGGCGCACCGGGCGGGGCGCCTCCCGGGTCCACGGGCGGGCCTCGGTGTTCACGTACAGCGGTGCGGCGTCGTCCGTCAGCCGGTCCTGCGGCTCGGTCACGTTGACGGTGGGCGGCAGGACCCGGTGGTGCAGGGCGAGCGCGGCCTTGATCAGGCCGGCCGCTCCGGCCGCCGCCTTGGTGTGCCCGATCTGCGATTTGACGCTGCCGACGGCGGTCGGGCCGGCCGGGCCGCCGTCGCGCAGCAGGGTGTCGAGGGCCTCCAGCTCGACCGCGTCCCCCGTCGGGGTGCCGGTGCCGTGGGCCTCGACGAGGCCGACGGATCCCGGCGCGCACTCCGCGTCCTCGTAGGCCCGCCGCAGTGCCGTCAACTGGCCCTCCCCGCAGGGGGCGTAGATGCTCCGCCCGGCTCCGTCGCTGGACCCGCCCAGCCCGCGGAGGACCGCGTACACCCGGTCGCCGTCGCGTCGGGCGTCGGCCAGCCGTTTGAGCGCCAGCATGCCGATGCCCTCGCCGACCAGGGTGCCGTCCGCCGCCTTGTCGAACGGCCGCACGCGCCCGGTCGGGGACAGCGCCGGGGTCTTGGTGAAGCACAGGTAGGACACGATCGAGTTGTCAGCGTCGCAGCCGCCGGTGAGCATCATGTCGGCGCGGCGGGCGAGGAGTTCGTCGACGGCGCACCGGACGGCGGCGAGCGAGCTGGCGCACGCGGCGTCGACGGTGTGGTTGGCCGCGCCCAGGTCGAACCGGTTGGCGATGCGTCCGGAGACGACGTTGCCCAGGACGCCGGGGAAGGAGTCCTCGGTCCACGGCGGCAGCCCGGCCAGCCGGGCCCGTACGACGCGGTCGGCCGTCTCCTCCGGGACGCCGCAGTCCACCATGGTCCGCCGCATCTCGTGCGCGGCCAGCCGGCTGACCAGCGGCAGCAGGGTCGAGTTGGTGCCGCAGACGCCGAGCACGACGCCGGTGCGGGCGGGGTCGTACCAGCCGGTCCTACCGAGGGCCGCGTCGTCGAGGACGTCACCGGCCGCGCGCAGGGCCAGCAGTTGGACGAGGCCGGTGGAGTCCAGGGTCCGGGGCGGCAGGCCGCATTGCAGGGGGTCGACCGTCACGGGCGTGAGGAAGCCGCCGCGCCGGCAGTACGTCCGGTCCTCGGCGAACGGGTCGGGGTCGTGGTGGACGTCGGGGTCCCACCACTGTTCCGGGACGTCCTCCGTGCAGTCGCGCCCCCGCACGACGTTGTCCCAGAATTCCGCCAGGTCCCGCGCCCTCGGGAACATGCCGGCCAGCCCCACGATCGCGACGGGGTCACGGGCGAGGCGGCGGTCGGCTACGGGTGAGGGTTCGCGGGTGGACGGCACGGGTGCCCCTTTCGCATCGTCGGTTTCTGTGCGGCGTTCCGTGCCGCGCGCGGCCGTACGGCGCCGGCCGGGCGCGGAGGCGCCGTTTCCGGTATGAGGGACGACCGGGACCGGCCGCCGTGGGTACGCGGCAACGGCCCGGTGGGCAGGGAGCGGCTGTCCGGTCCGGGTGCCGCGGGAACCGTCGGGTGACGGTGCCGCGCGGTCGCCGGACTCGTTCGCCTTGTGAGGGTGCCCCGGCACCCGTTCCCGAATCCCGCTCCCGACAAAGAGCCATTAATAGGACAGGCACATGATGAGGCGGCCGGAGGGCGGTCCTGCTGTGCGCCCTACGCTTCCGTCCGGCGGGTGGTCAGCCTGAAGTCCGCCGGGTCGAACCGGCGCGTCCGGCGGGCGTATTCGCCCATGCAGCCCGGCCAGTTGGTGACGAAGCGGCCGTTCCGGTCGCGGTACCAGGAGGCGCACCCGCCCCAGGCGGTACCGGTGAAGCGCTCCTGGAGGGCGCGGTTCGCGGCCGCCTCCACCTCGGCCCGCACGTCCAGGGCCGCGCCGCCGCGGTCGCGGAGGTACTCCAGGGCCTGTCGGATCCAGCGGGCCTGCGCCTCCAGGAAGTGGACGACCGAGCCGCCGGACGTGTTCGTGTTGGGCCCGTACATCAGGAACATCGAAGGGAATCCCGGCACCATGATGCCCAGATGGGCGTGCGCGCCCCCGGCCCACGCGACGCGCAGGGGCAGCCCTCCGGCGCCGGTGACGTCCATGGGGGCGAGGAAGTCCGTCGCCGTGAAACCGGTGGCGTAGACGACGCAGTCCGCGGGATGCGTGCGCCCGTCCGACGTCTGCGGCCCCCGGGCGGTCATGCGCACGATCGGTGCGGTGACCAGTTCCACGTTCGGCCGCGCGAGCGTGGGCAGGTACGAGGAGCTGAACAGGACGCGCTTGCAGCCGAACGGGTAGGCGGGCCACGCCCGTCGGCGGAGGCGCGGATCGGGCAACTGGTACCGCATGAACGCCGCGGAGGCGGCGGAGGCCGCGCGTCCGGCCGTCGCGGGGTGCCGGATGGCCAGGGTCAGCGCCTCCGCTCCGTGGAAGATCAGGGAACGCCAGGCCGCGCGTGCCGCCGGCACCTCCCGGAACAGCGTGCGCAGGGCGGCGGGGCACGGGCGGTCGCGGCGCGGCAGGAACCAGTTCCCGGTGCGCTGGAAGACGGTGAGGCGCTCCGCCGCCGGCGCGAGCTCCGGCACGAACTGTGCCGCGCTGGCTCCGGTCCCGACGACGGCCACCCGCCTGCCCTGGGGACGGAAGCCGTGGTCCCAGCGGGCGGAGTGGAAGCTGTTCCCCCGGAACGCCGACATCCCGTCGAACTCCGGCAGCGCCGGCCTGTCGAGCTGCCCGGTGGCCAAGACCAGCGCGTCCGCCCGCCACCGGGACGTCCGCCCGTCCCCGGACCGCGCGCACACCGTCCAACGGAGGGTGGCGTCGTCCCACCGGCACGCGGTGACGGTGGTGCCGGTGACGATGTGGCGGGAGACGCCGAAGTCCCGTGCGACGCGCAGGAGGTAGTCGAGGATGTCCGGCTGCGCGGCGAACCAGCGGGGCCAGGGGTACTCCTGCGCGTACGAGTACGAGTAGAGGTGGCTCGGCACGTCGCAGGCCGCTCCCGGGTAGTCGTTGTGGTGCCAGGTGCCGCCCGGTCGGCGGGCGGCCTCCAGCAGGACGAAGTCCCGGAACCCGTGCCGGCGCAGTTCCACGGCCGCCCCGATGCCGCCGAATCCCGCTCCCACGATGACGATCCTCATCCGCCCACCCCCTGGCCGCTGACGGCACGTACCGTCTCCGTTCTGCCCACCGGACGTACCCGTCCGGCCGCCGCTCCCGCCCCTGCCCCAAGGCCACCCATGTGGGTGAGGCCGTCCCGAGGGTGAGCGGACCGGTGCCGGGCATACATGAGCTGCCGCCCGGAGCGGAACGGGAAGCGGGCCGCCACGCGGCGCGGAAAGGCGGGGCACGTGCTCCCTCTCGACCGCGGCCGGCTGCTGCTCTCCGTCGCGACCGGCCTCCTGGCGGAGGAGGTCCGGGCGGGCGCCGCCCGGCTGAGACCCCCACCGTACGCGGAAGATGAGGACGACGGCCCCGCGCGGCAGCGGGCCGTCCGGCTGCGCCGCGCCCTGGAGCGGCTCGGGCCGCTGTACATCAAGCTCGGGCAGGTCCTCGCCACCCGGCAGGACATCCTCTCCGAGGTGACGGCGGCGGAGCTGGAGGGCCTCCACGACCGGGCCGACCCGCTGCCGTTCGCCCGCCTGGTGCCCGTCCTGGAGGCCGAGTTGGGGCCGTCGTGGCGGGACCGGTTCGCCGCGTTCGACACCGACGAGCCGCTCGGCTCCGCCTCCCTGGCCCAGGTCTACGGGGCGCGGCTCGCCCACGGCACGCCCGTGGTCGTCAAGATCCAGCGCCCGGGCGTCAGGGCGCTGATGAGGGCCGACATGCGCCTGCTCTCGACGGCCGCCCGGCTGCTGGCGCGGCGCACCCCCGTCCTCAGCGCCACGCTGGACTTCGAGGCGATGCTGCACGTCGTCTTCGACGCCATGCGGCACGAGCTCGACTTCACGCTGGAGGCCGCCAACATGGAGGCGGCCCGCGCGGCCGTGGCGCCCTTCGAGTACCTGGAGGTGCCCGAAGTCCTGCACGCCACCCGCCGGGTGCTGATCCAGAGCCGGGCCCCGGGGGTGTGCGTCCGGGAGGCCGATCCCGAGTCCTTCGAAGCGGCCGAGCGCGAACGCATCGGCGCCGACCTGCTGACGTTCATGTGCCGGCAGTACCTGATCGACCGCCGCTTCCACGCTGACCCGCACCCGGGCAACGTCTTCGTCGTCCCGGGCGGCCCGGCCACCCTCATCGACTGGGGCATGGTGGGCCGCATCGACCGCCACCTCGGGCTGACCCTCACCCTGACCCTGCTCGGCCTCGCCGGGAACGACGCCCGGATCGTGGCCCGGAACTGGCCCGAGATGGGCCGGCCCCTGCCCTGGGCGGACCTGTCCGGCTTCCACCAGGACATGGCCGTCATGGTCCCCGCGCTGCACGCGGTGTCGCTGGAGCGGATGCGGTTCGGCGCGTCCCTGGCCGCCCTGCTCCGGCACTCCACCAAGCGCGGCATCCAGACCAATCCCATGATCGCGCTGCTGAGCAAGTCGTTCGCCAACGCCGAGGGTTCCGTCCGCTGCCTGGCCCCCCACCTGTCCGTGACCGAGATCCTCACCCGGCACACCCATCACGTCGTCCGCCACTACGCCCGCGAGTCGCTGTCCCGGGAGCGCCTCGGCTACACGGCCCTCCAGGCGCTCGCCGCCTGGGAGAACTCCCTCGGTGACGCCCGTACCTTCACCCAGGCCCTGTCGGGCGGCGAACTCACCCTCCAGCACGTGATCGTCCAGCGCCGCTTCTCCCTCGCCGAGCACCGGGAGGACGTGCGCCGCCGTAGGCTGCTGCGGGGCGCCGCGGCGCTCGCCGCCGTGCTGTGGTGGCGCGGCCGGTCCTGAGCCGCCCGCCGGCGGGCCCCTTCGCCGCGCGCGATCAAGGCTTTACCTCGACAAAGGTCGAGGTTCTACGGTTCCTCCCATGAGTATGGAAACCACCGCCTGGACACAGCTGCACGGCCTGATGAACGCGCGGCACAACCGGCGCCCCTTCGCCCGTGCCACCCTGCGCCGCATCGGCGCCTTCGCCCGCCCGCACCGCCGCCACATCATCCGGTTCGTGCTGCTCAGCGTCGCGGGCGCGCTGCTCGCCGTGGCCACGCCGGTGCTCGCCGGCCGGGTCGTCGACGCGATCGTGCACGGCGACGACCCGGGGACGGTGATCCGGCTCGCGCTGCTGATCGCCGCCATCGCGCTGGGCGAGGCCGCGCTCGGCCTGCTCAACCGCTGGCTGTCCGCCACCCTCGGCGAGGGACTGATCCTGGACCTGCGGACGGCGGTCTTCGACCACGTCCAGCGGATGCCGGTGGCCTTCTTCACCCGCACCCGCACCGGCGCGCTCGTCAGCCGGCTGAACAACGACGTGATCGGCGCGCAGCGGGCGTTCAGCAACTCGCTGTCGGGCGTCGTCGGCAACCTGGTGACGCTGCTGCTCACCCTCGCCGTCATGCTGACTCTGTCCTGGCGGATCACCCTGCTCGCCCTCGTCCTGCTGCCGGTGTTCGTGGTGCCCGCGCGCCGGGTGGGCGCCCGGATGGCGCGGCTCCAGCGGGAGGCCGCCGACCTCAACGCCGCGATGGGAACGCGGATGACGGAGCGGTTCTCGGCCCCGGGCGCCACGCTGGTGAAGCTGTTCGGGCGGCCGGACGACGAGTCGGCGGAGTTCGCCGCCCGGGCGCGCCGGGTGCGGGACATCGGGGTGCGGACCGCGATGGCCCAGTCGGCGTTCATCACGGCGCTCACGCTGGTCTCGGCCCTCGCCCTGGCCCTGGTGTACGGCCTGGGCGGCTGGTTCGCGCTGCGCGGCTCCCTCGAACCGGGTGCCGTCGTCTCCCTCGCCCTGCTGCTCACCCGGCTGTACGCGCCGCTGACCGCGCTGGCCGGCGCCCGCGTCGAGATCATGAGCGCCCTCGTCTCCTTCGAGCGGGTTTTCGAGGTGCTGGACCTCAAGCCGCTGATCCGGGAGCGGCCGGACGCCCGGCCGGTGCCGGACGGGCCGGTGTCGGTGGAGTTCGAGGACGTCCGCTTCGGCTACCCGTCGGCCGACAAGGTCTCGCTGGCCTCCCTGGAGGAGGTCGCCGCCCTCGACACACGCGGCGGCACCGAGGTGCTGCACGGCGTCTCGTTCCGCGCCGAGCCCGGGCAGACGATCGCCCTCGTCGGCTCGTCGGGCGCCGGCAAGTCCACCATCGCGCAGTTGCTGCCCCGGCTGTACGACGTGGACGCGGGCGCCGTGCGCGTCGGCGGCGTCGACGTCCGCGACCTGACGGCCGCGTCGCTGCGGGCCACGCTCGGCATGGTCACCCAGGACGGCCACCTCTTCCACGACACCGTCCGCGCCAACCTCGCCCTCGCCCGCCCCGGCGCGACGGACGACGAGCTGTGGGACGCGCTGCGGCGGGCCCGCCTCGACGACCTGGTGCGCGCGCTGCCGGACGGGCTGGACACGGTCGTCGGCGAGCGCGGCTACCGGCTCTCCGGCGGCGAGCGGCAGCGGATGACCATCGCCCGGCTGCTGCTGGCCCGCCAGCGCGTCGTCATCCTGGACGAGGCCACCGCCCACCTCGACAACACCTCCGAGGCCGCCGTGCAGGAAGCCCTGGCGGAGGCGCTGGAGGGCCGTACGGCGGTGGTGATCGCCCACCGGCTGTCGACCGTCCGGGCGGCCGACCGGATCCTCGTCGTGGAAGGCGGCCGCGTCCTCGAACAGGGCACGCACGAGGAACTCCTCACGCTGGGCGGACGCTACGCCGAGCTCTACCGCACGCAGTTCGCGGACGACGGGAGCGCCGCGGGCCCCGACCGGACACTGCCCGCGGCGGAGGCCGCGGCGCCGTGACGGGGGGCGGGGGGCGTGACGGGG
>NZ_JBPQTX010000150.1:0-16454 GCF_051386555.1 Streptomyces sp. URMC 126 | reverse complement strand
CGCCGGGAGCGGCCGGGGGCGCTCCCGGCGACGAGACCGGCGGTGAGGGCGCGCCCGCCGCGTCGTCGGCGCTCTCGGTGCCGCACGCGGTGAGGGCGCCGACCGCGCAGAGCAGGGCCGCCAGGGGCGGCGTGAGGCGGCGGAGGCGTGGGTGAACGGTCATGGGAACGAGTGTTCCTGCTTGGGGTGGCCGTGTCCTGAGTACGCGTACTCGGATGGCGCTGGAACGTTTCGGGAGCGGAAGCGACAGGCTGACGGGGGACCGGCCCGCCCCCTTCCCGGACTAGACCGCGCCGCGTGCCGCCGCGACGTTGTCGATCATCCGGCGGAGCATCCGCAGCGCCCCCACGTACTCCTCGTCCGTGATGCCCTCGTGGATCTCCGTCCGCATCCGGTCGACCAGTTCCTTGGTACGGGCCTTGGCGGCCCGCCCGGCGTCCGTCAGCCGCAGCGCGCCCTGGCCACCTCCGTCACCCTCGCCGCCGGCCGTCAGCCAGCCGCGGGCGAGCAGGCTGTCGGCCGCCCGGCCGATCTCGTCCGGCTCGACGCCGATGGTGCCGCCGAGGCGCTCGACCAGCTCGGCCCGGCTCCGTCCGGCGGGGCCGGCACCCGTCACCTGGTTGAGGATCCACCACTGCGGCTGGGTGATGTCGACGCCCGCCATCCCGTCCCGGATGTGCCGGATGACGGCGTCGTGGGCCACACCGCTCCAGTAGCCGATGGGCTGCGCGGCGAGGGCGGCGAAGTCGTCGGGGGTGTCCGGGTCGGCGGAGGTCACGAAGGTGGGCCGGTGCGTCATGCGGATGACGCTAGGACCTCGACCACGGTTGAGATCAAGGACCAAGTCATCCCCTACGAGTGGTACCGCGGGAACTCGGAGGTATCGACGGTCCATTCACCCACGGGCACCTTGTCGCCGAATACGTAGTCGTGCCGACCGCGGTAGCACCGCTGCCCGTCGGTCCCCGGACCGGGGTCGGACATGACGGTGACCGTGCCCTTGCGAGGGTCGACCAGGAGGTACAGGGGGATGCCGAGGGCGGGATAGTCGCGCGCCTTCTGGGCGTAGTCGTTCGCGTGGTTGGACGGCGAGACGATCTCCGCGGCGACTTCCAGATCCCTGGGGTGGAAAGGCCCGGGTGTGTCCATCGCAGGCTCCGGGAGGACGACCAGGTCCGGTCGGCGGAGGATGCCGAGTTCCGGATCCTCCACATCCCCGCCGGTGTGGGCGACGAGGTCGTCCGGAAGCTGTCGGTCGAGCTGCCGCCGCAACCGCATGGCAACGAGTTCATGCGTGCCGGAGGGGCTCATCATCATGACGATGGTGCCGTCCGAGATCTCGACCTTGCCCGCGTCGGGCAGGGCGGACAACTCGTCCGCGATGGCGCGCATCCGTGCGTAATCCATGATTCGGCTCCTGCCGAGTGCGTGCTGCGAGCGCTGACGGTGTCATCGTCCCACGCACCTGTGACAACGGCCGGTCCCCCGGAGCGACGACGGCCGGGCCCGAGAACGACGACGGCCGGGCCCGCGAGATCCGCGGGGCCCGGCCGTCGTCACCGCACGAGTGGCGCTACTTCACCGGTTCCGGGTCCGGCTCCGGTGCGGCGGCCGTCTCGCCGTCGCCCTCCGGCTCCACCGGCGTCTTCACCGACTCCAGCAGCAGCTGGGCGACGTCCACGACCTGGATGGACTCCTTCGCCTTGCCGTCGTTCTTCTTCCCGTTGACCGAGTCGGTCAGCATGACGAGACAGAAGGGGCAGGCGGTGGAGACGATGTCCGGGTTGAGGGACAGCGCCTCGTCCACGCGCTCGTTGTTGATGCGCTTGCCGATACGCTCCTCCATCCACATGCGCGCGCCGCCGGCGCCGCAGCAGAAGCCGCGCTCCTTGTGGCGGTGCATCTCCTCGTTCCGCAGGCCCGGCACCTTGGCGATGATCTCGCGCGGCGGCGTGTAGACCTTGTTGTGGCGGCCGAGGTAGCACGGGTCGTGGTAGGTGATCAGGCCCTCGACCGGGGTGACCGGGACGAGCTTCCCCTCGTCCACGAGGTGCTGGAGCAGCTGCGTGTGGTGGATGACCTCGTACTCGCCGCCGAGCTGCGGGTACTCGTTGGCGATGGTGTTGAAGCAGTGCGGGCAGGTCGCGACGATCTTCTTCTTCGACTTCTCGACCTTGACGCCCTCTTCGGCGTCCTCGCCGAACGCCATGTTCAGCATCTCGACGTTCTGCTGGCCGAGCTGCTGGAAGAGGAACTCGTTGCCCAGCCGGCGCGCCGAGTCACCGGTGCACGCTTCGTCGCCGCCCATGATGGCGAACTTCACGCCCGCCATGTGCAGCAGTTCCGCGAACGCCTTGGTGGTCTTCTTGGCGCGGTCCTCCAGGGCGCCGGCGCAGCCGACCCAGTAGAGGTAGTCGACCTCGGTGAGGTCCTCGATGTCCTTGCCGACGACCGGGACCTCGAAGTCGACCTCCTTGGTCCACGCCAGGCGCTGCTTCTTGGCGAGACCCCAGGGGTTGCCCTTCTTCTCCAGGTTCTTGAGCATCGTGCCCGCCTCGGACGGGAACGAGGACTCGATCATCACCTGGTAGCGGCGCATGTCGACGATGTGGTCGACGTGCTCGATGTCCACCGGGCACTGCTCCACGCAGGCACCGCAGGTGGTGCAGGACCACAGGACGTCCGGGTCGATGACGCCGTTCTCCTCCAGCGTCCCGATCAGCGGGCGCTCGGCCTCGGCCAGGGCGGCGGCCGGGACGTCCTTCAACTGCTCCTCGGTGGCCTTCTCCTCGCCCTCCGCGGTCTTGCCGCCGCCCGCGAGCAGGTACGGCGCCTTGGCGTGCGCGTGGTCGCGCAGCGACATGATCAGCAGCTTCGGGGAGAGCGGCTTGCCGGTGTTCCAGGCGGGGCACTGCGACTGGCAGCGGCCGCACTCGGTGCAGGTGGAGAAGTCGAGGATGCCCTTCCAGGAGAACTCCTCGACCTTGGAGACGCCGAAGACGTCGTCCTCGCCCGGGTCCTCGAAGTCGATCGGCTTGCCGCCGCTGGTCATCGGCTGCAGCGCGCCCAGGGCGACGTCGCCGCTCGCCTCACGCTTGAACCAGATGTTCGGGAAGGCCAGGAAGCGGTGCCAGGCGACGCCCATGTCCGTCTTCAGGGAGACCGTGATCATCCAGATGAAGGACGTCGCGATCTTCAGGCCCGCGAAGAAGTAGGTGAGGTTCTGGAGCGTGGAGACGTCCATCCCCTCCAGCCACGAGACGACCGGGTACGAGATGAAGAACGACGCCTCGTAGCCGTCCACGTGGTGCTGGGCGCCCTCCAGCGCGTGCAGCATGAAGATGCAGACGCCGACGATGAGGATGACGGACTCGACGAAGTACGCCTGGCCGGTGTTGGAGCCGGCGAAGCGGGACTTGCGGCCCGGCTTGTCCGGCCGGTTCAGCTGCCGGATGACGATCAGCGTCAGGATGCCGAGCGCGGTCATCGTGCCGAGGAACTCGACGAAGACGTTGTACGGCGCCCAGTCGCCGATGACCGGCAGGAGCCAGTCGGCCTGGAAGAGCTGGCCGATGGCGTTGACGATCGTCAGCAGCAGGGAGAAGAAGCCCACCGCCACGAACCAGTGCGCGACGCCGACGACGCCCCACTTGTTCATCCGGGTGTGGCCGAGGAACTCCTTGACCACCGTGACCGTGCGGCCGGCCGGATCGTCGGTGCGCGTGCCGGCGGGGACGGGCTGGCCGATCCGTACGAAGCGGTAGATCTGCAGGATGGCACGGCCGAACAGCGCGACACCGACCGCGATGAGGACCAGCGACACAATGATCGCGGCGAGTTGCATGGAAGGCTCCTCGGGCCTGCGAGAGCGGGATTACTACTCGGTAACTTATCCAGTCCGTACGAGACTACTCACTCTCGCGCCCGCGATATACCCGCAGCGCCGGTGATCTGCGTCGCGCGGGCCTTCTCCGGTCCGTACGACTTCCGCGCCGGGAGCCGTCTTGCGGATAAGCCCCGCATAAGAGTTGAGTCGGCCCGACTCAGCTCCGTTGACAGTCCGCCATCCGTGTTGCACCCTTGAGTCTGTTCCACTCAAGTCAGCTGGAGGAATCGACATGGCACGTGCGGTCGGCATCGACCTGGGTACGACGAACTCCGTCGTCAGTGTTCTCGAAGGCGGTGAGCCCACCGTCATCACCAACGCCGAGGGCGCCAGGACCACGCCGTCCGTCGTCGCCTTCGCGAAGAACGGCGAGGTCCTGGTCGGTGAGGTCGCCAAGCGCCAGGCCGTGACCAACGTCGACAGGACCATCCGGTCGGTCAAGCGCCACATGGGCACCGACTGGAAGATCAACCTGGACGGCAAGGACTTCAACCCCCAGCAGATCTCCGCCTTCATCCTGCAGAAGCTGAAGCGGGACGCCGAGGCGTACCTGGGCGAGAAGGTCACGGACGCGGTCATCACCGTCCCGGCGTACTTCAACGACTCCGAGCGTCAGGCCACCAAGGAGGCCGGTGAGATCGCGGGCCTCAACGTCCTGCGCATCGTCAACGAGCCCACCGCGGCCGCCCTGGCCTACGGTCTCGACAAGGACGACCAGACCATTCTCGTCTTCGACCTCGGTGGCGGCACCTTCGACGTGTCCCTGCTGGAGATCGGCGACGGCGTCGTCGAGGTGAAGGCCACCAACGGTGACAACCACCTCGGTGGTGACGACTGGGACCAGCGCGTCGTCGACTACCTGGTCAAGCAGTTCCAGAACGGTCACGGCGTCGACCTGTCCAAGGACAAGATGGCCCTCCAGCGCCTCCGCGAGGCCGCCGAGAAGGCCAAGATCGAGCTGTCCTCGTCCACCGAGACGACGATCAATCTGCCCTACATCACGGCCTCCGCCGAGGGCCCGCTGCACCTGGACGAGAAGCTCACCCGCGCCCAGTTCCAGCAGCTCACCGCGGACCTGCTGGAGCGCTGCAAGACCCCGTTCCACAACGTCATCAAGGACGCGGGCATCGCCCTCTCCGAGATCGACCACGTGGTCCTCGTCGGTGGCTCCACCCGTATGCCCGCCGTCGCCGAGCTCGTCAAGGAGCTGACCGGCGGCCGTGAGGCCAACAAGGGCGTCAACCCGGACGAGGTCGTCGCCATCGGCGCCTCGCTCCAGGCCGGTGTCCTCAAGGGCGAGGTCAAGGACGTCCTGCTGCTCGACGTCACCCCGCTGTCCCTCGGCATCGAGACCAAGGGCGGCATCATGACCAAGCTGATCGAGCGCAACACCACGATCCCGACCAAGCGCTCCGAGATCTTCACGACGGCCGAGGACAACCAGCCGTCCGTGCAGATCCAGGTCTACCAGGGCGAGCGCGAGATCGCGGCGTACAACAAGAAGCTCGGCATGTTCGAGCTGACCGGTCTGCCCCCGGCGCCGCGCGGCGTCCCGCAGATCGAGGTCACCTTCGACATCGACGCCAACGGCATCATGCACGTGGCCGCGAAGGACCTCGGCACCGGCAAGGAGCAGAAGATGACCGTCACCGGCGGCTCCTCGCTGCCGAAGGACGAGGTCGACCGGATGCGCGAGGAGGCCGAGAAGTACGCGGAGGAGGACCACAAGCGCCGCGAGGCCGCCGAGACCCGCAACCAGGCCGAGCAGCTCGTCTACCAGACGGAGAAGTTCCTCAAGGACAACGCGGAGAAGGTCCCCGGCGACGTCAAGACCGAGGTCGAGACCGCCGTCACCGAGCTGAAGGACAAGCTCAAGGGTGAGGACACCGCGGAGATCCGCACCGCGTCCGAGAAGGTCGCCGCCGTCAGCCAGAAGCTCGGCCAGGCCCTGTACGCCGACGCCCAGGGTGCCGCGGGCGCCGAGGGTGCCGCCGGTGCCGGTGCCGCCGGTGCGGGCCAGCAGGCCAAGGCCGACGACGACGTCGTCGACGCCGAGATCGTGGACGAGGACAAGCCGAAGGGCGGTGCGTCGGCGTGACGGAGGAGACCCCGGGCTTCGACGAAAAGCCTGAAGGCACTCCCTCCGACGACTCGGCCGACGAGAAGGGCGCCGGTCCCGCCGACAAGGCGGGCCCGGCCCCGGCCGGGGAGGAGCTGGTCGAGGTAGGCCTCCAGGCGCAGCTGGACCAGGCGCAGGCCGCGCTCAACGAGCGCACCGCGGACCTCCAGCGGCTCCAGGCGGAGTACCAGAACTACCGCCGGCGCGTCGAGCGCGACCGGGTGCAGGTCAAGGAGGTCGCCGTGGCGAACCTCCTGTCCGAACTGCTCCCCACGCTCGACGACATCGGCCGCGCCCGTGACCACGGCGAGCTCGTCGGCGGCTTCAAGTCCGTCGCCGAGTCCCTGGAGACGGTCGTGGCGAAGATGGGCCTCCAGCAGTTCGGCAAGGAGGGCGAGCCCTTCGACCCGCTGATCCACGAAGCCCTGATGCACAGCTACGCGCCGGACGTCACCGAGACGACGTGCGTGCAGATCCTGCAGCCGGGGTATCGCATCGGCGAGCGCACGATCCGCCCCGCGCGGGTCGCGGTCGCCGAGCCGCAGCCGGGCGCCCAGGGCAAGGGCGAGGGCGAGTCGGACGAGGAGAGCGGTGGCCCGGACGAGGGCTGACGCGATGACGCACGGCACTGACCGCACGCACCGGGAGGAGGGACGCCGGGGATGAGCACCAAGGACTTCGTGGAGAAGGACTACTACAAGGTCCTCGGCGTGCCCAAGGACGCGGCCGAGGCCGACATCAAGAAGGCGTACCGGAAGCTCGCCCGTGAGTTCCACCCGGACGCCAACAAGGGCGACGCCTCGGCCGAGGAGCGGTTCAAGGAGATCTCCGAGGCGTACGACGTCCTCGCCGATCCCAAGCGCCGCAAGGAGTACGACGACGCCCGGGCGCTGTTCGGCAACGGCGGCTTCCGGGCCGGCCCCGGCGCCGGCGGTTCCTTCAACTTCGACCTGGGCGACCTCTTCGGGGGCGCCCAGGGCGGGGCGGGGGCCGGCGGCTTCGGCGGCGGGCTGGGCGACGTCTTCGGCGGCCTCTTCAACCGGGGCGGCGGCACCACGCGCACCCAGCCGCGCCGCGGCCAGGACATCGAGTCCGAGGTGACGCTCAGCTTCACCGAGGCGGTGGACGGGGCCACGGTCCCGCTCCGGATGTCCTCCTCGGCGGCCTGCAAGGCGTGCTCCGGCACCGGCGACAAGGCCGGCACCCCGCGGGTCTGCCCGACTTGTGTGGGCACCGGCCAGGTGTCGCGCGGCACCGGCGGCGGCTTCTCGCTCACCGACCCCTGCCCGGACTGCAAGGGCCGCGGGCTGATCCCCGAGAACCCCTGTGACGTCTGCAAGGGCAGTGGCCGGGCCACGTCCTCCCGCACCATGCAGGTACGGATCCCGGCGGGCGTCTCCGACGGCCAGCGGATCCGGCTGCGCGGCAAGGGGGCGCCGGGCGAGCGCGGCGGGCCCAACGGCGACCTGTACGTCGTGGTGCACGTCGGCGAGCACCCGGTCTTCGGCCGCAAGGGCGACAACCTCACCGTCACCGTGCCCGTCACCTTCCCGGAGGCGGCGCTCGGCGGCGAGGTGAAGGTGCCCACCCTCGGCGGGCCGCCGGTCACCCTGCGGATCCCGCCGGGCACGCCCAACGGGCGCACCATGCGGGCTCGTGGCAAGGGAGCGCTCCGCAAGGACGGCACCCGCGGCGACCTGCTGGTCACCGTGGAGGTCGTGGTTCCCAAGGATCTCGACGACAAGGCCAGGGACGCCCTGGAGACCTTCCGCGACGCCACGGCGGGTGAGGACCCGCGCGCGGAGCTGTTCCGGGCGGCGAAGGGAGAGTGACCGTGATGAACGGCGACGGCCGCACCCGTCGGCGCTTCGAACCCGCTCAGCCGTACGAGCTGACCGATGAGTCGCCCGTGTACGTCATCTCGGTCGCGGCTCAGCTCTCGGGCCTGCACCCGCAGACCCTGCGCCAGTACGACCGCCTCGGCCTGGTCTCGCCCGACCGCACGGCCGGGCGCGGCCGCCGCTACTCGGCCCGCGACATCCAGCTGCTCCGTCAGGTGCAGCAGTTGTCGCAGGACGAGGGCATCAACCTGGCCGGCATCAAGCGCATCATCGAGCTGGAGAACCAGGTGGCCGCGCTGTCGGCGCGGGTCGCCGAGCTCCAGGCGGTCGTCGACGGCGCCGCCGCCGCGATGCGGCAGCGCGAGGCGGCGGTGCACGCCTCGTACCGGCGGGATCTGGTTCCGTACCAGGAGATGCAGCAGACGAGCGCGTTGGTCGTCTGGCACCCGCCGAAGCGGGACCGCTGATCCCGGATCCCGGATCCCGGATCCCGCGTTTCCGTTCCGGTTCGGACCTGAGAGGCCTGCCGCCCGTGAGGGGGGTGGGCCTCTTTGCCGTGTCCGCTTGGTCATATCCGCTTGGCCGTATCTGCTTCGTCGTGTCTGCCGGGGTGCTGCGGCCGGGGCGGGGCAAACGTTTCTCCACAGGGGGTTTTCCACAGGCATGGCAGCCGCGCCATCACTCCGTCACACTCAGTGAGCATGAGTGTGAAAAAGCGCGGAGAGTCACGGAAGTGGGCGGGGGTGGTCGCGTTGGCGGGCGCGCAGGGTGGTGTCGTGGCGCTGTCGCAGGCGGAGCGGCTGGGCTGGTCGCGGTCCGGCTTGCGGAGCCGGCTGCGGAGGGACGGCTGGCGGGCCGTGGGCCCGGGAGTGTTCGCCGAGCCGGGGCGGACGCCGGGACTGCTGGAGCGGTTGTGGGCACATCAGCTGGCCCGCCCGGAGCTGGTGGTCAGCCACTGGGCGGCGGCGGTGGTGCACGGCATCGAACGGCGGGCGGCGGGGCCGGAGTTCACGGGGCCGGGCGGGAGAAGCCTGCCCGGCGGGCAGGGCACATTGCACCGGCTGCGGCTCCGGCCGGACGAGGTGACGCACCGGGACGGACTGGCGGTGACGACGGTGCCGCGCACCCTGGCCGACCTCTTATGGGCCGGCCCCCGGGACGACGCGCTGGTGGCGGTGGAGTCCGCGGTCGGCCGTCGCCCTGATGGCGAGGGAGGGTCGCGCGGTCCGCTGACCGTCCTCGACGCCGTTCGGGACGCGGTGCGGGACGGCGCGGGGATGCGCGGGTGGCGGCGTGCGCAGGGCTGGCTCGCTCTCGCCGACGAGCGGGCGGGCTCCCCGGCGGAGACGATCGCCCGGCTGCGGATGAACGACGCGGGCCTCTACCCGGAACCGCAGGCCGAGCTGGTCCTCCCCGGCGGGCGCCGGGTGTATCCGGACTTCTTCTTCCGGGGGCAGGGCCTGGTGGTGGAGATCGAGGGGTACGCCTGGCACGGCGACCGGGCGCGGCACCAGCGGGACATCGCCCGTTACAACGAGCTGGTGCGCTGCCCCGAGGTACGGCGGGTCCTGCGGTTCACGGCCGACGACGTCTTCCTCCGGCCGGTGACGATGGTCCGGACGCTCCGGCGGGCCCTGGAGGGCGCCGGGAGTGCGGAGAGCGTGGGGAGCGGGGTGAGTGCGGGATGGGGGCCGGCTTCGTGAGGCGGTGGGGCGGCCGGGTGCGGCGGTTACTCGGGCGCCGGAGCGGTGCCCGGCCCGGGCCGCAGGACGGTGCCTCGTCCGGGTCGCGCAGTGGCGTCCCGGCTGAGATCCAGGGTCAGGACGATCTCTCCGTCCTCCAGGTCGCCCGTCTCGCCGAAGCCCGCCGCGCGGTAGAGGCGGAAGGCGACGTGGTTGCCCGGCACGACGCTCAGCCGGACGCGGGTGTGACCTGCCGCGCGGACGCGGTCGAGGACGGCGGCGAGCCCGGCGTGGCCGAGCCGGCGCCCCTGGAAGCGGTGGTCGATCATGTACCGGCAGAGCGTGACGGTCCCCGGGGTGTCATCCGCCGGCCTGAGGAGAGCGAAACCGATCAGTTCGGAACCCTGGCGGACGGCCAGGGGCTCCGCTGTCGGATGAGCCCACGCGTCCGCGAGGGACCGGACGTTCGGGGCGACGTAGTCGCGCTGACCGGGCAGGACGTCGAGGGCTATCACCGCCTCATAGGTGTCGGCGGTGACGGGCTCGCAGTGCACGGGAACCATGCGGGGCATCCTAAATCGCGGGCCGACGGGGTGTGGCGGCGATTTCGAGCGGTCGGCAACTCCGTACGACGGCAAGGGGGTTGTGGCTCCTCAGGAGATGCGCTGGGAGCCCATCGCCCGGCTGACGGCGATCTCGATCAGTACGCGGTCGGGGTTCGGTTCCGGGGTTCGCTCGTAGCGCTCGGCGTACCGGGCGACGGCGTCGGCGACGGCGTCCGGCTCCGTGCGGACGACGGCCGTGCCTTCCAGGGTGGCCCATTGCCCGCCCGGGGCGACCTGGCAGAGCGCGACGCGGAGGCCGTCCGGGCCGGCGGCGAGGACGTTGGCGACCTTGACGCTCTGCTTGCGGGTGATCACCCGGGCTATGCGCGCCTCCGGGTCGAAGGTGGCGCCCACGGGCACGACGTGCGGGGTGCCGTTGGGGCGGAGGGTGGTGAGGGTCGGGAAGTGGCGCTCGCGCCAGAACGCGACGTAGGCGTCCGGCAGGTCGCGGAGGTCGTAGGCCATGGCCGCCAGGGTAGTGGGCCGGGGGTCAGAGGAAGTCGGTGGTGTCGAGTTCGAAGTCGAAGGGAGCGGGGAGGGGGAGCGACTTGCCGAAGGGGACACTGTGCGTCTCCGCGTAGTCCTCCCGCGCCGGCTCGGCGAAGAGGGTCACCGTGCTGTCGTCGCGGTCCACGAGGAGGTAGAGGGGGATGCCGGCGCGGGCGTAGCAGTGGCGCTTGGTGACGCGGTCGCACGGCGACGTGTCTCCGGTCACCTCGGCCACCAGTGCCACGCCGTCGGGGAGCATCCAGGTCGGCGCGCCGCGGAAGAGGCGCTTCTCGCGAGGGGCGAAGGTGGCATCAGGGAAGACGTGGTTCTCCGGACGGGAGCCGCCGGACGGCAGCCTCAGACCCTTGTTGCCCGAGAACTGCATGCGCGCCTTCGACCGGTCGTAGACCTGGGCGACGATCAGCTCGACGGCGTCCTCATGGTCGCCGTCCGGTGCCGCTGGCACGACGATGCTCCCCTCGACGAGCTCCGCACGGAACCCCTCGGGGGGCTCCATGGCGAGGAAGTACTCCAGGAAGGCCTCTTCCGGCGTCGTCGGCCCCGCGTCTCGTCCGTCTTGCGTCCCTTGTGCCGGGGCCGTCATGCCTCACCTCCCGTCGACCGAGCGCCAGCATCCCGGACGGCCACCGGTGGCGGGCCGTTCGTCGTACCGGTTCACTCGCAAGGGGGAGAGTCCGGGCGGACTACCGAGGCAAGGGTTGAGTGGAATAGACTCAACTTATCGCACGTTGATGGAAGCAGGACGAAGTAGCGAACCCGAGGAGGAGCTCCCCGTCGTGGATGCCGAGCTGACCAACAAGAGCCGTGAGGCGCTGAGCGCCGCCCATGAGCGGGCCGTGTCGGCCGGGCATGCCGATATGACCCCCGCCCACCTGCTGCTGGCCCTGCTGGCCGGGCAGGAGAACGAGAACCTGCTCGACCTGCTGGCCGCCGTGGAGGCGGACGCCGCGGTGCTGCGCGGTGGGGCCGAGCGGGTGCTGGCCGGGCTGCCGAGTGTGCAGGGGTCGACCGTGGCGCCGCCGCAGCCCACCCGGGAGCTGCAGGCCGTGCTGGTGGACGCCGGGGAGCGGGCCCGTGACCTGGGGGACGAGTACATCTCCACCGAGCACCTGCTGATCGGGCTCGCCGCCAAGGGCGGCCGGATCGCCGAGCTGCTGGAGCAGCAGCGGGCCTCCGCCAAGCGGCTGCTCGACGCGTTCGAGAAGGCGCGCGGCGGGCAGCGGGTGACGACCGCCGACCCCGAGGGCACGTACAAGGCGCTGGAGAAGTTCGGCACGGACTTCACCGCCGCCGCGCGGGACGGGAAGCTCGACCCGGTCATCGGGCGGGACCACGAGATCCGCCGCGTGGTGCAGGTCCTCTCCCGCCGCACCAAGAACAACCCCGTCCTCATCGGCGAGCCGGGCGTCGGCAAGACGGCCGTCGTGGAGGGGCTGGCGCAGCGGATAGTGAAGGGCGACGTCCCGGAGTCGCTGAAGGACAAGCGGCTGGTCTCGCTCGACCTCGGCGCGATGGTGGCCGGTGCCAAGTACCGCGGTGAGTTCGAGGAGCGGCTGAAGACCGTCCTGGCCGAGATCAAGGCCAGCGAGGGCCGGATCATCACCTTCATCGACGAGCTGCACACCGTCGTCGGCGCGGGCGCCGGCGGGGACTCGGCGATGGACGCGGGCAACATGCTCAAGCCGATGCTGGCCCGCGGCGAGCTCCGCATGGTGGGCGCGACGACGCTGGACGAGTACCGGGAGCGGATCGAGAAGGACCCGGCGCTGGAGCGGCGCTTCCAGCAGGTGCTGGTCGCCGAGCCGTCCGTGGAGGACTCCATCGCGATCCTGCGCGGGCTCAAGGGCCGCTACGAGGCGCACCACAAGGTGCAGATCGCCGACGCCGCGCTGGTCGCCGCCGCGACGCTCTCCGACCGCTACATCACCTCCCGGTTCCTGCCGGACAAGGCGATCGACCTGGTCGACGAGGCCGCCTCCCGGCTCCGGATGGAGATCGACTCCTCGCCGCTGGAGATCGACGAGCTCCAGCGGTCCGTGGACCGGCTCAAGATGGAGGAGCTGGCGCTCCGCAACGAGACCGACGAGGCGAGCAAGGAGCGGCTGGACAAGCTCCGCCGCGACCTCGCCGACAAGGAGGAGGAGCTGCGCGGGCTCACCGCGCGCTGGGAGAAGGAGAAGCAGTCCCTCAACCGCGTCGGTGAGCTGAAGGAACGCCTCGACGACCTGCGCGGGCAGGCCGAACGCGCCCAGCGCGACGGCGACTTCGACACCGCGTCCAAGCTGCTCTACGGCGAGATCCCGGCCGTCGAGCGGGAGCTGGAGGAGGCCGCCGAGGCCGAGGCCGAGCAGGAGGCGGCGTCCCGCGACCTCATGGTCAAGGAGGAGGTCGGCCCCGACGACATCGCCGAGGTCGTGGCCGCCTGGACCGGCATCCCGGCCGGCCGCCTGCTGGAGGGCGAGACGCAGAAGCTGCTGCGTATGGAGGAGGAACTGGGCAAGCGGCTGATCGGGCAGGAGGAGGCCGTCCGGGCCGTCTCCGACGCGGTGCGCCGCTCGCGCGCCGGGATCGCCGACCCCGACCGGCCCACCGGCTCGTTCCTCTTCCTCGGCCCGACCGGCGTCGGCAAGACCGAGCTGGCCAAGGCGCTCGCGGACTTCCTCTTCGACGACGAGCGGGCGATGGTCCGCATCGACATGAGCGAGTACGGCGAGAAGCACTCGGTCGCCCGGCTGGTGGGCGCGCCTCCCGGCTACGTCGGCTACGAGGAGGGCGGTCAGCTGACGGAGGCGGTGCGCCGCCGGCCGTACACCGTGGTGCTGCTGGACGAGGTGGAGAAGGCACACCACGAGGTCTTCGACATCCTGCTGCAGGTCCTGGACGACGGGCGGCTCACCGACGGCCAGGGACGGACGGTCGACTTCCGCAACACCATCCTCATCCTCACCTCCAACCTGGGTTCGACCTATCTGGTCGACCCGTTGCTGAAGGAGGAGCAGAAGCGGGAGAAGGTGCTGGAGACGGTCCGGACCGCCTTCCGCCCGGAGTTCCTCAACCGGCTCGACGACATCGTGGTCTTCCACCCGCTGGGCACCGGCCAGTTGGAGCGGATCGCCCGGATCCAGATCGACCAGCTCCAGCGTCGGCTCGCCGACCGCCGGCTCGCTCTGGACGTGGACGAGTCCGCGCTGCGCTGGCTGGCCACGCTCGGCCACGAGGGCCCGGAGGAGGCGCCCGACCTCACCTACGGCGCCCGGCCCCTGCGCCGGCTGGTGCAGACCGCGATCGGCGACCGGCTGGCGCGCGCCATCCTCGCCGGCGAGGTGCGGGACGGTGACACGGTCCGCGTCGAGCGGGTCCCCGGTGAGGAGGGGCTGTCCGTGCGGCCGGCCGGCCGGGGCTGACGGCAGGGCCGGATCGGCCCCGGTGCGAAGACCAGAGCGAAGACCAGAGCGAAGACCGGGGTGAAGACCGGGTCGGAGCGGGTCGGAGCGGGGCGGATCGGGCCGAACGGGCCGGGACCGCACCTCCTGGCGCGTGGTCGGTGAGCGACGCATGCGCCAGGGGTTGCGGGGCAGGGGCTGGTGTGGGGGAGGATGGCCGCAACCGTACGAAGGGAAATCCACGGTGAGCATCGACCCGTCCTCGATTCCGAATTTCGGGGGCCAGCCCGAGCCGCAGCCCGAAGAGACGGGCCCGGCCGGTCCCGTCATCCCCGACCAGGACCTGGTCAAGCAGCTCCTGGAGCAGATGGAGCTGAAGTACCTCGTGGACGACGAGGGTGACCTCGCGGCTCCGTGGGAGCAGTTCCGTACGTACTTCATGTTCCGCGGTGAGGAGGAGCAGCAGGTCTTCTCCGTGCGGACGTTCTACGACCGGCCGCACGGCATCGACGACAAGGGCAAGCTGCTCGAGGTCATCGACGACTGGAACCGCCGCACCCTGTGGCCGAAGGTCTACACCCACACCAACGACGACGGCACGGTCCGCCTCATCGGCGAGGCGCAGATGCTGATCGGCGTCGGGGTGTCGCTGGAGCACTTCGTGTCCAGCACCGTCAGCTGGGTCCGTGCCTCGGTCGAGTTCGACCGCTGGCTGGTGGAGCAGCTGGGCCTGGAGGAGGACCTGGAGTCCGGCGACGGCGACGGCGACGACAAGCCCGACGCCGAGGCCTGATCCCCGGAAGTCCCCAGGGGCGCCCTCACATGGGCAGCCGGGCCGCCGTCACCAGGTAGGTCCCGTATACGAACGAGAGCCCGGCCAGCGCGCCGACCGTCACCACGACGGTGCGCGTCCGGGCTCTCGTCATGCCCAGGGCCAGCGGGATCAGCAGCGGGAAGGCGGGCAGCAGGAAGCGCGGCTTGGACGCGAAGTAGCTGGAGCCGCCGAGGGCGATCACACACAGGACGAGGGTGTACGCCAGCAGCGGGGCGGGCGGCCGCTCCGGCAGGAGGAAGGCCAGCGCGACCAGCGCGACGACCAGGACGGCCAGCGAACCGTAGTACGCCATCACGTCCCGGCCGGTGAACAGGTGCCGGACGAAGCGGAACGCGTCGGCGCCGAAGTCGAACCGCGACCCCCAGCGCCGCTGGACGGTGAAGTAGCCCAGCGGGCCGAACCCCGAGCGGTACCCGGCCCACAGCACGTACCCGGCCCAGCCCAGCGGGGCGAGCGCGAGGCCGGTCCACAGCCGCCGGTCGGCGCGGAAGCGCGGCTCGCGGCGCAGGAGGACGAGCATGGCGCAGCCGACGGCGGCGACCACGGCGATGGCGTTGGGCCGGGACAGCCCGGCGGCCAGCGCGAGGGCGCCCGCCCAGACGTGCCGGCGGGTGACGACGGCGTAGAGGGCCCAGGCGGCGAGGGCGGTCATCAGGGACTCGGTGTAGCCCATCGTCTGCACGATGGAGTGCGGCAGCAGCCCCCAGAGGAGCACCAGCCAGGTGGCCGCCCGGCGCCCGTACAGGCGCTCGCCGACCGCGTAGATCCCCCAGGCCGCGCAGGCCGCGGCCGTCCAGGCGACGACGAGCTGCGCGGAGACGATCGAGAACGGGGTCAGCACCGTCACCGTGTGCACGAGGCCGGGGAAGAGCGGGAAGAACGCGTAATCGCTGTAGATGACCGAGTGGCTGGTGGGGGACGGGAGGATCAGGCCGTAACCGTCCTCGGCGATGCCCGCGTACCAGATCGCGTCCCAGGAGTGGCCGAGCAGAGTGCGCGGATGCCGGCCGGTCGACCAGGCCCAGGTGGCCATCACGGCCACGCCGGCCAGCCGGGCCGCGGCGTAGAGCGCGAGCGCGGGCAGGGCGCGGCGCAGGGCCTCGCGCACCCGGTCCACGCGCCGGGCCGCGCCGCCGGCTGGGGCGCGGCGCGGTTCCGGGGCGCGGACGGGCACGGCGGTGTCGGCGGACACGGGACCTCCTCGGGGCACCTCCCCGGCCGGCCGGGGACGGTGCGGCCGGGCCCCGCGGGGACGGGCCGGGCGGCGGGACCGGTCGGAGCGCCGGGGACGGCGCCGGTACGGACGGTGCGGAACGTGCGGCATACCGACCATGCGTCGGGGGCCTCGTGCGCACGATGCGTCACGCCCGTACGGGGCGCGGCTTCCACCCGGCTGGCGCACCGGGACGGCGCGTCGGAGTGCTCCGGGCGGCCCGCGGGCCCGGGCACGGGTGTTCGCGTCGGCCTAGGGTGGGCCGGGTCACGGACAGTCCGGAGGACGACCGGGAGGGGCGTTGATGAGCGCGGAACACGGCGGGGCACCGAGCACGGCACCGAGCGGGGTGCCGGGCGGGGGACGGAACGGGGCCCGGG
>NZ_JBPQTX010000149.1:0-16520 GCF_051386555.1 Streptomyces sp. URMC 126 | reverse complement strand
GTCCTCAAACGCCGGACGGGCTGAGATAGCCGGTCCGGCGTTTGAGGACAGCGCGCGCAGCGCGCTTCGGGGGTGCGGGGGCTTGCCCCCGCAAGGAACGGTGAAAGGGCGGGGGCGGGGCCTACTTCCCGCCGAGTTCGGCGAGCACCGCGTCCGACAGTGCCGGCCATACCTCCACCGCCCACGCCCCGAAGTCCCGGTCCGTCAGGGCCACGCACGCCGCGCCGGCCGCCGGGTCGACCCACAGGAACGTTCCGGACTGGCCGAAGTGGCCGTACGTACGGGGGGAGTTGAGGGAGCCCGTCCAGTGCGGCGACTTGCCGTCCCGCAGCTCGAACCCCAACCCCCAGTCATTGGGCCGCTGGTGCCCGTACCCGGGCAGGACCCCGGTCACGCCGGGGAAGACGACCGTCGTCGCCTCGGCCAGCGTCTCCGGTGAGAGCAGCCGCGGCGCCTGGAGTTCGGCGGCGAAGCGGACGAGGTCGTCGACCGTGGAGACGCCGTCCTTGGCGGGGGAGCCGGGGAGGTCGGTGGCGGTCATGCCGAGGGGCTCCAGGACCGCCTGGCGCAGGTACTCGGCGAAGGGGATGTCCGTCGCCTTGGCGATGTGGTCCCCGAGGGCCTCGAAGCCGGCGTTGGAGTACAGCCGCCGGGTGCCGGGCTCGGCCGCCGGACGGTGTTCGTCGAAGGCCAGGCCGGAGGTGTGGGCGAGGAGGTGACGGACCGTGGACCCGGCGGGGCCCGCCGGTTCGTCGAGCTCGATCGCGCCCTCCTCGACGGCGATCAGCGCGGCGTAGGCGGCGAGCGGTTTGGTGACCGAGGCCAGGGCGAAGCGGTGCGCGGTCGGTCCGTGCGTCCCGGCCACCGTCCCGTCGGCCCGTACGACGGCCGCCGCGGCGGTCGGCACCGGCCAGTTATCGATCTTCCGCAGGCTCTCCATGAGCACGAGCCTAAGGCACCCGGCCGGTCCAAGATTCCGTCAAGGATCCGGGGGCGCGGAGTGTGAGGCGCCGCTTCCGCGTTGCCAAGGGGTGAACAGGGTGCCGGAAGGGACCGTTGGGACACTAGGGGGAGCCGTATGACCGTCACTACCGCCATCGACACCACACCGGCCGGGACCGGGCGCCGACCCCGGGGCCGGGGCCGGTACACGATCGGCGAGGTGGCCGCGTACACCGGACTGTCCGCCCACACGCTGCGCTGGTACGAGCGGATCGGGCTGATGCCGCACGTCGACCGCTCCCACACCGGGCAGCGCCGGTACACCGACCGCGACCTGGACTGGCTGGACCTGGTCGGCAAGCTGCGGCTGACCGGGATGCCGGTGGCGGACATGGTCCGGTACGCCGAGCTGGTGCGCGAGGGCGAGCACACGGTGGCCGAGCGCGAACGGCTGCTGAGCGCGCACCGCGAGGACGTCCGGCGGCGGATGGCCGAGCTGCGGAGCACGCTCGACGTCCTCGATCACAAGATCGACCGGTATGCGCGGGCCCGGCGGGCGAACGAGGAGCGCTACGCCGCTCCCGGCGTCACCAGCCCCGACTCGTAGGCGAAGATCACCGCCTGGGCCCGGTCCCGCAGCCCCAGCTTGGCCAGCACCCGGCCGATGTGCGTCTTCACCGTCTGCTCCGCCAGCACCAGCGACCCGGCGATCTCCTGGTTGGACAGCCCGCGGGCGATCAGCTCCAGCACCTCCGTCTCCCGCGGCGTCAGGCCCTTCAGCCGCAGTGAGGGGTCCCGGCGCGGGGCCGGCCGCTGCCGGGCGAAGTCCGCGATGAGGCGGCGGGTCACCGACGGCGCGAGCAGCGCCTCGCCCGCCGCCACCACGCGGACCGCCGAGATGAGGTCGGCCGGCGGGGCGTCCTTGAGGAGGAAGCCCGAGGCGCCGGCGCGCAGCGCCTCGTAGACGTAGTCGTCCACGTCGAACGTGGTCAGCATCAGCACCTTCGGGCGGTGCACGACGCCGGGGGGAGGGTCCAGGAGGCGGCGGGCCGCCTCCAGGCCGTCCATCTCCGGCATCCGGACGTCCATCAGCACCACGTCCGGGTGGACGGTCCGGCTCAGTTCGACGCCCCGGACGCCGTCGGGGGCGTCCCCGACGACGTCGATGTCGGACTGGGCGGCGAGCAGCGCGGCGAAGCCCGCCCGCACCATCGCCTGGTCGTCGACGATGATCACCTTGATGGTCATGCGGCCGGGGCTTCCTTCGCTGTCGGTTCGGTGAGGGTTTCCGGCGCCGCCGCGTACAGCAGCCGGGCGGCCACGCGGAAGCCGCCGTCCGGCAGGGGGCCGGTGTCGAGGGTTCCGCCGACCAGGCGGACGCGCTCGCGCATGCCGACCAGGCCGTGGCCGGTGCCGGTGGTCTCCAGGGGTACGTGCGGGCGGCCGGCGGGCGCGTTGACGACGAGGACGGTCAGCCCCTCGTCGTCCGCCGTGACCGACACCCGCGTGTCGGCGCCCGGCGCGTGCCGGACCGCGTTGGCCAGGGCCTCCTGGACGATGCGGTACGCGGAGAGGTCGACGGCCTGCGGGAGCGACTCCGGCGCCGCGTCCTTGTCGAGCGCGAGCTCGACCGGCTGCCCGGCCCGGACGGTCGCCTCGACGAGCTGCCCGATCCGGTCGACGCCCGGCTGCGGGGTCCGCTCCCCGCCGCCCTGCCCCGCGTCCTCGCTGCGCAGGACACCCAGCAGCCGGCGCATCTCGCTCAGCGACTCGCGCGCGGTGGCGGCGATCGTGCCGAACTCCTCGGCGGCCTCCGGCGGCAGGCCGGCGAGGCGGTAGGGGGCGCTGTCCGCCTGCACAGTGATCACCGACATGTGGTGGGCGACGACGTCGTGCAGCTCGCGGGCGATCCGCGCGCGCTCCTCCAGCAGCGTCCGGCGGGCCCGCTCGGCCTCGTTGATCGTCGCCTGCTCGTCCAGGGCGCGCTGCGCCCGCTTCGTCCGCTGCAACGCCCAGCCCAGCAGCAGCAGCGTCCCGCCGAACAGCGTCACGATCAGCCAGGCGCCGTTGCTGCGCTCGGGCGCCGCCGTCTCGAAGCCGTAGCTCGTCGCCGTGTACGCCGCCCAGGCCACCAGCATGGTGCGGGGGCGGCAGCGCAGGCCCAGCAGGAACAGCAGCGGCAGGTAGGCGATCAGCAGGGCCGGGGGCCAGGGCCAGACGGCGTTCGCGTGCGGCGGCCCCGGCGTCAGGGTGAGGGCGCAGGCGGTGCCGGCCACGAAGGTGATCGCCCAGGCGAGGAGGGGTTTGCGGACGGCGAGGACGAGGGGGGCCGTCTCCAGCGCCGCGTAGACCAGGGCGAGGCCCGGGTGGACGCCGTAGTCGTTCTTCAGCGCCGTGGCGGTGACCGGGAGGAGGATGAGGGTGAGGAGGGCGGTGAGGGCGTGGGGGATGTGGGGGCGGAGGTGGCGTGAGGCTTTGGGCATGGCTTGACCAGCGTACGGGTGCGGGTGGGGCGCCTGCGGCGGGCTGCTGCCCCGGTCCCGCCCCTTCGCCGATTCCCGGGGGGCCAGCCCCCCGAACCCCCCGAAACCGCGCTTCGCGCGGTTGTCCTCAAGCGCCGGACGGGCTGGATCGTGCCTGAGCGGGCACTTGCAGCCCGTCCGGCGTTTGAGGACGAGCGGCGAAGCCGCGACAAGCGGGGTCTGGGGCGCAGCCCCAGGAAACGGCGAAGTGGGGGTCCCCCCTCTGGGGGAGGGACCGGGGCACCCCCACCCGAAGGGCACCCCTAAAGCTCCGCGAGCAACTCCGCCTTCTTCGCGCTGAACTCGTCGTCCGTCAGCAACCCCGCCGAATGCAGATCCCCCAGATGCCGGATCCGCTCCGCGACAGCCCCCGGATCCGGCCGCGCGGCGGCGGCCGGTGAGGACGCCGCCGGGACCGCCGGAGAGGAGGAGCGCACGGCCTGAAGCACCGCCGCCGCGAACGGCAGCGACTCGTGCACCGGCCCGTATCCCATCCCGAAGACGACCGAGGCCGGATCCTGATCCGCCTGGCCCGGCGCGGGCCGCTCCGTGTCGCGGAGGACGAGCCGCAGGTGGCCGCCCATGAGGTCGGGCGAGCGCCACTGGACGTCGGTGAGGTCGTCGACGGAGAAGCGCTGGTCGCCGGCCTTCCACTTGGCGGAGGTCGCGCCGGACCAGAACCAGCGGAAGGCGACGGTCCGGCCGTCGAAGGAGGCCCGGCCGTCGTACGCCTTGAAGGAGCGCGGCGGCTCCGGGGCGACGACGAGCGGGCGGTCGGCGGGCTCGGCCGCGTGGGGGCCGAGCCGGGCCCGTATCTCCTCGGCGTAGTACTCGGCGAGGGTGGCGCGCTCGGCGGGCAGGACCAGGCGGTACGGGTCGGTGCCCTCCTTGAGCTGGCCGTCGGCGGCGTCCATCAGCGGATCGGCGCCGGGCCTGGGCACGGCGCGCAGCACCACCGTGCCGCGTCTGCCGGGGCCCTGCTCGACCGCCGCGAGCGCCTCGTAGGGGATGCGCCGTTCACCGAGCGCCTGGAGCAGCTTCGGTGTCCGGATCCCCCGTTCGAAGCGGATGAGCACGGAGTCGGTGTCGAACTCCCAGACGGTGTGGAAACCGGCCAGCACATCACCCATGCGGGTCATCGTATGCGGCGCCCGCCCGCGCGTCCCCCCTCCGGCGCTACGCGCGTCATGCCGGGCCCGGCCGGGCCCGGGACGTCAGCGGAGCGGGGCGGTGCCGACGGCACAGTCGGTGTCGGACGGGGAGCAGCGGATTCCGCTGGTGTCCCCGGCGCCGAGGCGGGCGAAGTTGGCGAGGCTGACGGTGCCGGGCTCGAAGTAGCCGGCGTGCCCCTCGGCGTCGGCGGCGGACAGCAGGCGGGCGCCGAAGCCGGAGGAGACGGGGTCGGCGCCGTGTCCCAGGCCGCCGACCTCCAGGTGCGGGACGTCCCTGATCCAGTCGTCGGCGTCCCGCATGGCCCATATCCGGGCGCTGGTGTGCAGTTCGGAGACGTTCCGGGCGCGCATGCCGGGGCTGCCGGCCACGGCGATGTCGGTGACCCGGGGGTCGAGCTCGCGGGCGGCCACGCCGCACACCACCGAGCCGTAGCTGTGGCAGAAGAGGGAGACGGAGGAGCTGCCGGGCAGTCCGCGTACCAGGGCGCGCAGCCGCAGCGCGCCCTCGGCGGCGAGCTTGCCGGTGGCCGCGTCGACGCCCACTCCGGCGGGGGAGGTGTAGTCGGCCCAGGCGATGACGGCGGTGCGGGCTGCGGGGCGGATGCTGCGCTCGGTGGTGTAGAGGGCGTCGGCCATTCCGACGGGGGCGGCGTACGGACGTCCGCTCTTCTCGAAGGTGAGGACGTTCGTATCGACACCGGGCACCACGACGGAGACCCGCTCGGCGTGGTCGAGGTCGCCGAGGACCTCCGCGACGCGCCCGCTGCCGCCGGGGTCGAAGGCGAGGACCTGCCGCCCGCGGGAGAGCAGCGAGTCGAAGCGGTGCATGCGCCGCTTGGCCTCGTTGCGGCCGACCGGGGTGAGGCCGCTGTCGTGGCTGCGGCGCTCCTCGACCGCGCGGGCCTGGGCGAGGGCCGTCCGGTTGGCGCGGTACCGCAGGGACAGCGGGGCGCCGTTGAGGTTGCCGACGACGAGGGGGTAGCGGTCGGCGAGGCGGGTGCGGTCGGTGGTGGAGAGCGCGGCGAAGAAGCGGGCGAGCACGCCCGGGTCCGCGTAGGGGGAAGGCAGCGGGCGTCCGGCGACGCTGCCGTGCAGCCAGGCGCTGAGCGCCGCCCGGCGCGGGTCGGCCGCGCCGCGGCCGCGTACGGCCGTCCAGCCGGTCGTGGCGAGCATGACGAAGACCACGGTGAGCGCCAGCAGCGCGCGCCAGACCGTGGCCGTGTTCGTCCACGGCGAGGAGGGGGAGCCGAGCCCCGGGAAGGAAGTCACCGCGGACCACCCTAGGAGAAAGGGCGGCGCGTCCGCCAAGACAGTGATGGAGATCACGTTTGATCGCGAGTGACGCTGGACATACGTGCGCTGCCTCACTCCGGCCGGGGCGGGCGGCGCCCCGCCGGTCCTCGGCGGCTGGGCGTGCCGGGTCCGCGTCGGCGGGGCGTATCGGGTCCGCGCCGGTGAGGCCGGCCGAGGCCGGGTCCGCGCCGGTGAGGCGTGTGGCGGGGGTGGGGCTTCGCCGGCGGAGCCGCGTCAGGCCGGTTTCCGGGGCGTCCGCCAGTCCTCCGTCAGGGCCGGGCCGAGCAGCCCGAGGTAGTCCGTGACCAGGCGGAGCAGGTCGTCCAGATCGCCGTTCTCCTTCTCGCCCCAGACCCGGGACGCGGCCCGGAGCACTCCGCTGCACGCGGCCACCAGGACCCGGGGCCGGGGGTCGCCGGCGAGGTCGACGCCCTCGCGGCGGGCGATCTCCGCCGCCAGCCGGTCCTCGAAGTGGCCGAGGCGGCGCAGCCGGGCGGCCAGCAGCTGCGGGGTGGACTCGATCATGCGCTGGGTGTGCAGGTGCAGTTCGAGCGGGACGACGGCCTCGATGGCGCGGCCCATCGCCTCCCAGGTGGCCATGGCCGCGTTGCACATCGCGGTAAGCGGCGGCTCCTCGGCCGGGCGGGTCTCCAGGGCGGCGAGGGCCACCGCCTCCTCCACCTCCTGGAGGGCGAGCGCGACCTCTTCCTTGTTGGCGAAGTAGCGGAAGAAGGTGCGCTGTGAGACGTCGGCGGCCTCGGCGATCTCGTCGACGGTGGTGCCGTCGTACCCCTGGCGGGCGAAGAGCTCCAGGGCGCACCGCGTGAGGGTGTTCCGTGTCCGCTGCTTCTTGCGTTCCCGCAGTCCGGGGAGCGCCTCGCGCTCCGCCACGCCGTCGATCGCCTGCATGGATCCCTGCCTCTGCTCGGTGTTTCCGCTGGTCACAATAGTGCTCTGGACAATTGTCAGATAACGACTCATGAAGTCGTTTGTCAGTTGTCAGCGCCTGCCATAATCTCGGACCATGACGTCTCAGACCACCGTCGCGGACGCGACGCCGCCGGACCTCGGGCCCCGGAGTGGACTGCGGGGACATCCCTGGCTGACTCTTGTGACGGTCGCGATAGGCGTGATGATGGTCGCGCTCGACGGCACGATCGTCGCCATCGCCAACCCGGCCATCCAGAAGGACCTGGACGCTTCGCTCGCCGACGTCCAATGGATCACCAACGCCTACCTCCTCGCCCTCGCGGTCGCGCTGATCACGGCCGGAAAGCTGGGCGACCGCTTCGGGCACCGCCTGATCTTCCTCATCGGTACCACCGGATTCGCCGCCGCCTCGGGACTCATCGCGCTCTCCGGAAGCGTGTCGATGGTCGTCGCGTTCCGTGTGCTCCAGGGCCTCTGCGGGGCGCTGCTGATGCCGGCCGCGCTCGGCATGCTGCGGGCGACCTTCCCGGCCGAGAAGCTCAACATGGCGATCGGCCTCTGGGGCATGGTCATCGGCGCGTCCACCGCGGGCGGGCCGATCGTCGGCGGGCTGCTGGTCGAGCACGTGAACTGGCAATCCGTCTTCTTCATCAACGTGCCCGTGGGCGCGCTCGGCCTGGTCCTGGGCCTGGTCATCCTCAAGGACCACCGGGCCGAGAACGCCCCCCGCTCCTTCGACCTTCTCGGCATCGCGCTGCTCTCCGGCGCGATGTTCTGCCTCGTCTGGGCGCTCATCAAGGCGCCCAAGTGGCAGTGGGGCGACGCCAAGACCCTGATCTTCCTGGGCGTGGCGCTGGTCGGCTTCGTCGCCTTCGTCCTCTGGCAGAACCGGGTGCGCGAACCCCTGCTCCCCATGAAGCTCTTCCGGTCCGTGCCGCTCTCCGCCGGCGCCGCCCTGATCGTCCTGATGGCCTTCTCCTTCATGGGCGGCCTCTTCTACGTCACCTTCTACCTGCAGAACGTGCACGGGATGACGCCGGTCGACGCGGGCCTGCACCTGCTGCCGCTCACCGGCATGATGATCGTCGCCTCACCGGTGGCCGGTGCGCTGATCGGCCGCGTCGGGCCGCGGATCCCGCTGTTCGTGGGGATGGTGTGCACCGCCGTGGCCTGCTTCGGCATGTCCGCCCTGAAGGTCGACTCCGGCACCGGCCTGATGTCCGTCTGGTTCGCCCTCTTCGGCATCGGTCTGGCCCCGGTCATGGTCGGCGCCACCGAAGTGATCGTCGGCAACGCGCCCCTGGAGCACGCGGGCCTGGCCGGCGGCCTCCAGCAGGGCTCGATGCAGGTCGGTGGCACCCTCGGCACGGCCGTCCTGGGCGCCGTCATGGCCTCGCGCGTCGGGCACGAGCTGCCGGAGAAGTGGGCCGGCGCCGGGCTGCCGCCGCTGTCGAAGGAGCAGAAGGACGCGGCCTCCGCCGTGGTCGAGGTGGGCGTCCCGCCGGTGCCCAAGGGCACCCCGCCGGAGATCGCCGGGAAGATCACCGGGGCCGCGCACGAGACCTTCGTCTCCGGGATGAGCACCTCGTTCGTCGTCGCCGGCTGCGTGGCCGCCGTCGCCGCGCTGCTCGCTCTGCTCACCCGGCGCGGCGAGAACGCCGAGGCCGCTCAGGGGGCGGCGCATATCTGAGCACAGCCGAACCCCGCCCTCGCGAATAGCCCGAACGGGCGAAGGGGCCCCGGCCGGTTCTTCACCGGCCGGGGCCCCTTCGTGTGTCATTCGCGGGTCATGCGCCCTACGGGACGACCCTTACGCGTCGCCGCCCGCGGCGCCCGGGTCGGCCGCCGCCACGTCGAGCAGCTGGTAGCGGTCGATCGCCTGCTTCAGCGCCGAGCGGTCGATCTTGCCCTCCTTGGCGAGCTCGGTGAGCACGCCCAGGACGATCGACTGCGCGTCGATGTGGAAGAAGCGACGGGCCGCGCCACGGGTGTCCGCGAAGCCGAAGCCGTCGGCGCCCAGCGACTGGTACGTACCCGGCACCCAGCGCGCGATCTGGTCGGGAACGGCACGCATCCAGTCGGACACGGCCACCTTCGGACCCTCGGCGCCGGCGAGCTTCTTCGTCACGTACGGGACGCGCTGCTCCTCCTCCGGGTGGAGCAGGTTGTGCTCCTCCACCGCGATGGCGTCACGGCGCAGCTCGTTCCAGGAGGTCGCCGACCAGACGTCCGCCTTGACGTTCCACTCCTCGGCGAGGATCTTCTGGGCCTCGATCGCCCACGGCACGGCCACGCCGGAGGCGAGGATCTGCGCCGGGATGGCGCCGGCCTCGCCCGCCTTGTAGCGGTACAGACCCTTGAGGATGCCCTCGGCGTCCACGTTCTCCGGCTCGGCCGGGTGCTGGATCGGCTCGTTGTAGACGGTGAGGTAGTAGAAGATGTCCTCCGCGTTCTCGCCGTACATCCGGCGGAGACCGTCCTGCACGATGTGCGCGATCTCGTAGCCGAACGCCGGGTCGTACGCGACGACGGCCGGGTTGGTGGAGGCCAGCAGGTGCGAGTGGCCGTCCGCGTGCTGGAGGCCCTCACCGGTCAGGGTCGTCCGGCCGGCGGTCGCACCGAGGACGAAACCGCGCGCCAGCTGGTCGGCCATCTGCCAGAACTGGTCACCGGTGCGCTGGAACCCGAACATCGAGTAGAAGACGTAGATCGGGATCAGCGGCTCGCCGTGCGTGGCGTACGCCGAACCGGCCGCGATCAGCGACGCGGTGCAGCCCGCCTCGGAGATGCCGTCGTGCAGCATCTGGCCGGTCGGGGACTCCTTGTACGCGAGCAGCAGCTCGCGGTCCACGGCCTCGTACTGCTGGCCCAGCGGGTTGTAGATCTTCGCCGACGGGAACAGCGAGTCCATGCCGAAGGTGCGGTACTCGTCCGGGGCGATCGGCACGAAGCGCTTGCCGATCTCCTTGTCCCGCATCAGGTCCTTGAGCAGCCGGACGAACGCCATGGTGGTGGCGATCGCCTGCTGGCCGGAGCCCTTCTTGATCGGCGCGTAGACCTTGTCGCCCGGCAGGTTCAGCGGCTTGGAGCGGTCCACACGGGTGGGCACGTAGCCGCCGAGCGCCTTGCGGCGGTCGTGCATGTACTGGATCTCCTCCGAGTCGCGACCCGGGTGGTAGTACGGCGGCAGGCCGGACTCCAGCTCCTTGTCGCTGATCGGGATGTGGAGGCGGTCCCGGAAGCGCTTGAGGTCCTCGACCGTGAGCTTCTTCATCTGGTGGGTCGCGTTGCGGCCCTCGAAGTTCGGGCCGAGCGTCCAGCCCTTGACCGTCTGCGCCAGGATCACGGTCGGCTGGCCCTTGTGGGCCTTGGCCGCCGCGTACGCCGCGTAGATCTTCTTGTGGTCGTGACCGCCGCGGCCCAGGTGCAGGATCTGGTCGTCGGTCATGTTCTCGACCATCTTGCGGAGACGGTGGTCGTCGCCGAAGAAGTGCTCGCGGATGTACGCGCCGGTCTCCGTGGCGTACGTCTGGAACTGGCCGTCGGGGGTGCTGTTCAGCTTGTTGACCAGGATGCCGTCGCGGTCCTGGGCCAGCAGCGGGTCCCAGGAGCGGTCCCACACCAGCTTGATCACGTTCCAGCCGGCGCCGCGGAACTGCGACTCCAGCTCCTGCATGATCTTGCCGTTGCCGCGCACCGGGCCGTCGAGGCGCTGGAGGTTGCAGTTGACGACGAAGGTCAGGTTGTCCAGGCCCTCACGCGCGGCCAGGGACAGCTGGCCGAGCGACTCCGGCTCGTCCATCTCGCCGTCGCCCAGGAACGCCCAGACGTGCGACTTCGAGGTGTCGGCGATGCCGCGCGACTCCATGTAGCGGTTCATCCGGGCCTGGTAGATCGCGCCCAGCGGGCCGAGGCCCATGGAGACGGTCGGGAACTCCCAGAAGTCCGGCATCAGCCGCGGGTGCGGGTACGACGAGAGGCCGTAGGGGGCCTTCGACTTCTCCTGGCGGAAGGCGTCGAGCTGCTGCTCGGACAGGCGGTCCAGCAGGAACGCGCGGGCGTAGACGCCCGGCGAGGCGTGGCCCTGGAAGAAGATCTGGTCGCCGCCGTCGCCCTCGTCCTTGCCCCGGAAGAAGTGGTTGAAGCCCACGTCGTACAGGGAGGCGGAGGAGGCGAAGGTGGCGATGTGACCGCCGACGCCGATCCCCGGGCGCTGCGCGCGCGAGACCATCACGGCCGCGTTCCACCGGGTCGCGTTCAGGATCTTGCGCTCGATCTCCTCGTTGCCGGGGAAGAACGGCTCGTCCTTGGTCGCGATGGTGTTGACGTAGTCCGTGCTGCGCATCTCGGGCACGGCCACACGCTTCTCGCGCGCCCGTTCGATCAGGCGAAGCATGAGGTAGCGGGCACGTTCCCGGCCTCGCTCGTCGACGGCCGCGTCGAGCGAGTCGAGCCACTCCTGGGTCTCTTCGGGATCGAAGTCCGGGACCTGGCTGGGAAGACCGCCAATGATGATCGGGTTGCGATCGGATCCGGAAGCCACGCTGTTCCTTCGCTGTTCGGGTGTGTCGTGCTTTGCGCGCAATCGTTGCTGCGCACGCGGTCACATGCTGTCTTCGCTTATGTCGCGCCGGCTCCCATCGTGGACCGCGGCGACGGAAACGTCATCTCTACTGGGCGGTAACCACCACTCGGTAGACGAAGCGTCGGAGGGCGGCCGCCACGCGGCGGCCAAATCGCAACCATACGCCCCCAATGGGGGTCCCTCGCGTACGGCCGTTCGGCCCCGACCGCCGCAATCCCAGGGAGTAACTTCGCAAACCCGGCGGAACGCTGTGGTGTGAATCACTCGCGGCTGCTGCCTCATGGTGGGAGTTGCCATGAGACGTCAACGTTTGGGAGGGATCGCTGAGCGGGTACTTGCGCGATCCGTCCGGCACGTGTGGACTACGCCCAATGCCTCGCGTACGCGGGGGGCACGACAGCATTCTCGAAAGATGACAGGAGGCAATCCGTGAGCGCGACCGCGGACCACGCGGAGGAGCGGACCAACCCCGCCGCAAGGCTGGGTTTCGAGCCCGGACAGGTGGTCCAGGAGATCGGTTACGACGACGACGTCGACCACGATCTCCGTGAAGGTATCGAGTCCCTCATCGGCCAGGACCTCGTGGACGAGGACTACGACGACGTGGCCGACGTCGTCCTGCTGTGGTTCCGGGATGAGGACGGAGACCTCACGGACGCGCTGGTGGATGGCATCGGCCTGCTGGAGGACGGCGGCCTGATCTGGCTGCTGACCCCCAAGACGGGCCGCGACGGCTACATCGAGCCGAGCGACATCTCCGAGGCCGCCCAGACCGCGGGCCTCTCCCAGAGCAAGAGCATCAGCGTGGGCAAGGACTGGACCGGCACGCGCCTGGTGACCCCCAAGCGCTGATCCCGGGCGCCCCTCGTCTTCAGGGGCCTTCGCGAGCCTCACCGCGCCCCCGGCAGCCCCGCTGCCGGGGGCGCCGTGCGTCCCCCCGGGGCGGCAGTGACACACTGGCCGCCTACCCGCGCCGGCGGCCGGGGCCCGCGCACCGCGGACCCGGAGCCGGCCCGCCGAGAGAGGGATGCGACCATGGCGATCGACGTCGGCACCGAGGCCCCGGACTTCGCGCTGAAGAACCAGCACGGCGAGACCGTCCGCCTCTCCGACTTCCGGGGCGAGAAGAACGTCGTCCTGCTCTTCTACCCGTTCGCCTTCACCGGCGTGTGCACCGGCGAGCTCTGTGCCCTCCGCGACGAGCTCCCGACCTTCGTCAACGACGACGTCCAGCTGCTCGCCGTCTCCAACGACGCGCCGTTCTCGCTGCGCGTCTTCGCCGAGCAGGAGAAGCTCGACTACCCGCTGCTCTCCGACTTCTGGCCGCACGGCGAGGTCAGCCGCGCCTACGGCGTCTTCGACGAGGAGAAGGGCTGCGCGCTGCGCGGCACCTTCATCATCGACAAGCAGGGCGTCGTCCGCTGGACGATCGTCAACGGGCTGCCCGACGCGCGCGACCTGAACGAGTACACCCGCGAACTGGCCGCGCTCTGAGCAAGACCCTGTAATCGGTGGGAACCGGTCACTAGGATCCAGACGTTCACCGGATGCCATCGCACAACCGGGGGCAGGGCCGGCCGGCCGGGCCCCTCGAACCAATGGAGGACTCGTGGGAGTCAGTCTCAGCAAGGGCGGCAACGTCTCGCTGACCAAGGCAGCCCCGAACCTGACCGCGGTCATCGTCGGTCTCGGCTGGGACGCCCGTACCACCACCGGTACGGATTTCGACCTGGACGCCAGTGCGCTGCTCACCAACGACCAGGGCAAGGTCGCGAACGACCAGAACTTCGTGTTCTTCAACAACCTGAAGAGCCCCGACGGTTCGGTCGAGCACACCGGTGACAACCTCACCGGTGAGGGCGAGGGTGACGACGAGGTCATCAAGGTCAACCTGGCCGGTGTCCCCGCCGATGTGCACAAGATCGTGTTCCCGGTCTCCATCTACGACGCCGAGAGCCGCCAGCAGAGCTTCGGCCAGGTGCGGAACGCGTACATCCGCGTCGTCAACCAGGCCGACAACACCGAGCTGGCCCGTTACGACCTGAGCGAGGACGCCTCGACCGAGACCGCCATGGTCTTCGGCGAGCTGTACCGCAACGGTGCGGAGTGGAAGTTCCGCGCCATCGGCCAGGGTTACGCCTCCGGCCTGCGCGGCATCGCGCAGGACTTCGGCGTCAACGTCTGACCGACGGCCTGACGACGGCCCGGCCGCCCGCGCGGCCGCGGCGGCTCACCTCCGGCGCCGTACTCCCGTGTTCGGGCTGCCCGTCCTGGGCAGTCCGGGAGTACGGCGCCGGACGTGCGCGGCGACCTACGTTCAACTCGGGGAGGAACAGGACCATGGGTGTCACGCTCGCCAAGGGAGGCAACGTCTCCCTCTCCAAGCACGCGCCGAACCTGACCGCCATCGTGGTCGGTCTGGGCTGGGACGCCCGTACCACCACCGGTGCGGACTTCGACCTGGACGCCAGCGCCCTGCTGTGCTCCAGCGGACGGGTGCTCGGCGACGAGTACTTCGTCTTCTACAACAACCTCAAGAGTCCCGAGGGTTCGGTCGAGCACACCGGTGACAACCTCACCGGTGAGGGTGACGGCGACGACGAGACGATCCTGGTCGACCTCGTCAAGGTCCCGGCCGCCTGCGACAAGATCGTGTTTCCGGTCTCCATCCACGAGGCCGACCTCCGCGGTCAGAACTTCGGCCAGGTCAGCAACGCCTACATCCGCGTGGTCAACCAGGCGGACGGCTCCGAACTGGCCCGCTACGACCTGAGCGAGGACGCCTCCAGCGAGACGGCGATGATCTTCGGCGAGGTCTACCGCTACGGCGGCGAGTGGAAGTTCCGCGCGGTCGGACAGGGGTATGCGTCGGGCCTGCGGGGGATCGCCCTGGACTTCGGCGTCAACGTCTCGTGAGACACGGATGGTGAGCGCGGGCGCACACGGCGTGGTCACGGGAGCCCCTGTGGCCCCGGGCGGTGCCGCGCGCGCCCGCAGGTCGGCCCTCCCGGCTGCGGGGTGGGCCCTCTAGACTGCGTGGTCAACGTTTCGTAAAGCCGCGCACAGCGCGGGCAGTATCGCAGCGAAGGATTGGGTAGCCAGTGCTCCTGAAAACCTTTGGTTGGTCGTTCGCCATCACGGCGGCCGGCTTTGCCTTGGCCGGCGTGCTCTGGGGGTGGAAAGGGCTGGCGCTCGTCGCGATCCTGTCCGTCCTGGAGATCTCGCTCTCGTTCGACAACGCGGTCATCAACGCCGGCATCCTCCGGAAGATGAACGCCTTCTGGCAGAAGATGTTCCTGACGCTGGGCATCCTCATCGCCGTGTTCGGCATGCGGCTGGTGTTCCCGGTCGTCATCGTGGCGATCACCGCCAAACTCGGGCCCATCGAGGCCGTCGACGTGGCGATCAACGATCACCACCGCTACGAGGAACTGGTCACCAGCGCCCACCCGGCCATCGCCGCGTTCGGCGGGATGTTCCTGCTCATGATCTTCCTGGACTTCGTCTTCGAGGACCGCGACATACAGTGGCTGGGCCCTGTGGAGCGGTTCCTCGCCCGGCTGGGCAAGGTCGAGGGCCTGTCGGTCATCGTCTCGCTGGTGGTGCTGATCATCGCGGCCACCACCGTGGCCACCTCCGTCCCGGTGCACGGCGGCGACGGCACGATCGACAAGGCCGCCACGGTGCTGCTGGCCGGCGTCGGCGGTCTGGTGACCTACCTGGTCGTGGGCGGTATCTCCGGCTTCTTCGAGGAGCGCCTTGAGGACGAGGAGGACGAGGCGGAGGAGTCCGCTCCGGCGGAGAAGAAGAGCGGCGGCTCGGTCGTCGGACTGGCCGGCAAGGCCGCGTTCTTCATGTTCCTCTACCTGGAGGTCATCGACGCCTCCTTCTCCTTCGACGGGGTCATCGGCGCCTTCGCGATCACCAACGACATCTTCGTGATGGCGCTGGGCCTCGGCATCGGTGCGATGTACATCCGTTCGTTGACGGTGTTCCTGGTCCGCAAGGGGACCCTGGACGAGTACGTCTACCTGGAGCACGGCGCGCACTACGCGATCGGCGCGCTGGCCGTGATCCTGCTGGCCACCATCAAGTACGAGATCCCCGAGGTCGTCACCGGCAGCATCGGCGTGGCCCTGATCGCGCTCTCGTTCTGGTCCTCGGTGCGGCGCAACCGCAAGGAGGCCGAGGCCGGGGACGGCGGCGGCAGCCGTCAGGAGGTCACGTCCGGGGTGTGACCCCGGTACCTGTGCGGGAACCCTCTGAGCGGGGCGGCGGTGAGATCACCTCACGGCCGCCCCGCTCACCGGTTTCCGGAGTGGGAACCGGACCGCCAGGGGTGGGGGTAGCAGATGACGGTACGGGACAAGCTGTTCGGCAACTGGGGGCGCGGCGCGGCCTGGCAGTTCGACTCGCAGCACAGCTCATCGGGCGCGGTCGAGCTGACCAAACGCCGCCCGGTCTACTCGCTGACCAGGAACGGCGCGCTCAGCGGCAATATGCGGGTCAACCTGTCGTGGCAGATGCGCACCACGGTCATCCACGAGAAGCCGGCCCGGAGCGGCATGCGCCACCCCTTCCGCAAGTTCACCCCCGAGATGGTGCAGGCGCAGGGGCCGGCGATGGTCAGTGTGGACCTGGACCTCGCCTGTATGTACGAGCTGTGGGATGGCTCGAAAGGCGTAGTGCAGCCACTCGGCGCCATACTGGGCAGCATCAACTCTCCACCGTACGTCCAGCTCAGCGGCGACGACCGGTTCGGCTCCGGCTCGGGGGAGACCATCTACATCAACATGGACCACCGGGATGAGATCAAGCGACTGCTGATCTTCGTCTACATCTATGACGGCACCCCGGCGTTCGACCGTACGCAGGCCACGGTGACGCTGTATCCCGGCAACGGCCCCCGGCTCGAAGTCGCGCTCCACGAGCGCGCGCCGGAGGCGCGGTCGTGCGCCGTGGTCCTGATCGAGAACGACAAGAAGGAGATCGTCGTCCGACGGGAGATGCGGTACGTGTACGGGTTCCAGTCGGAGCTGGACCGGTTGTACGGGTGGGGGCCTGTCTCTTATACAC
>NZ_JBPQTX010000148.1:0-16560 GCF_051386555.1 Streptomyces sp. URMC 126 | reverse complement strand
ACCCCCCACGGAACCCCCGTCCCCCACCGAACTGCCGCTCTCCACCGCACCCTTAGCCGTAGCACCGGGCGGACCGCCCGACGTCGTGGTGGCGGTCGCCGGCGAGGTCGGCTATCCGGGGGTGCGGATAACGGCGACCGGCGACGACCCGGTCCCGCCCCTCGACGTCTACGTGGCACTCCCCCGGGGCAAGGGCCTCGGATTCCACCCCGAAGGCGGCACGAACTGCCTGCTCACCGTGCGGGACGCCGACGGGAGGACCACCGCCTACCCTGGCCACCCCGCACCGGACGGCCGCTCCCTCACCTTCCAGGGAGTCGACCCGGCGCTGTCCGGAAAGGGGACGGAGTCCACGGCCTGGGTCGCGGTCACGGCCGCCGGCGGCGCCCGCCCCGGCACCTCCGGGCTCCTGTTCTGCCTGGGCGAGGCCACCTCTCCGTCCACCACCGTCCGGATCGTCGACGACATCCCCTTCGCCGTCGTCCCCGGCGGCCCGCCCGACGTCACTCTCGACCACGATCACCCGGTCGGCTATCCGGGCGTCCGGGTCCGGGCGGACGACGACGGCACGGTCTCCCCGCAGGACGTCTACGTCGCCCTCCCCCGGGACAAGGGGTTCCGCTTCTTCGCCGAGGGCGGCCCGAACCACGCGCTCACCGTCCAGGACCGGCACGGCACGCAGCACCTCTTCCCCGGCCACGCCTCGGCGGACGGGCAGGCGCTCCTCTTCCCCGGCGTCGACCTGTTCCTCTCCGGCAAGGGGACGGAATCGACGGTCTGGGTCGCGGTACGGGCGACACGCGCCGACGCCCCGACCACATCAGCCTCCGCCTCCGCTTCCGCGAAGGAACCGGCCGCCCTCACCTTCTGCGTCGGCGTCCGCACGGCCCCCTCCACACCCGTCGTCGTGGACGCGCGGACCTGGTGAGCGTACGGAAGGAGCCCCAGCCCGTGGACTCGGTGAAGACCACCCGCCCGTCCAGGCCCGCCCTGCCCGGAAAACCGCGCGGCATGTCCCTCACGGCCCGGGTGTACGGCTACCCCCCGGCCCACAACGCGGGATCCGAATGGATGCTGCACTCGATGCTCCGGCCCCTCGCCGCACGTGGCCACCGCGTGACGGTCTGGCTCTCGCACCCCGGCACCGTCGAGGAGAGCTACGAGATCGACGGCGTCCGCGTCGTCCCGTTCCAGGAGGGCGCCGCCTTCGCCGCCGAGGCGCAGCGCGCGGACGTCCTGCTGTCCCATTTCGAGAACGTCCCGCTCGTGTCCGGGCTCGCCCGCGCCCGCCGGATCCCCGTGGTCGTCATCTGCCACGACAACTTCGCCACGAGTTACCACAACGCGGCCGGCGCCGACCTCGTCGTCTACAACAGCGAGTGGATCCGGCGCGACGGCGAGATCCACTACGCGCGCTACCCGGCCGAGTTCCTGCCCGGCCGGACGATCGTCGTCCGCCCTCCGGTCATCGCGGAGGACTACCGCACCGAACCGGGCGAGTGCGCCACCCTCGTCAACCTCAACCCCGACAAGGGCGGCGACATCTTCTGGCAGATCGCCGCCTGGTCGCCCGAATGGAACTTCCTCGGCGTCAAGGGCTCCTACGGGACCCAGATCCTGCCGCCGACGCGCCTGCCCAACTGCGAGGTCGCCGACGGCGTCCCCGGCAACGACATGCGCACCCACGTCTACCGGCGTTCCCGCGTCATGCTGATGCCCAGCCTGTACGAGTCGTGGGGGCGCGTCGCCGTCGAGGCGATGGCGTCCGGCATCCCGGTGATCGCCCACCCGACGCCCGGCCTCGTCGAATCCCTCGGTGACGCGGGCGTCTTCGCCTACCGCGACGACCTCCACGCGTGGCTGCACGCGCTGAAGTCCCTCAAGGAACCGGCGAACTGGGAGCGCGCCTCGCGCCGCGCCAAGGCCCGCTCCGAGGCCCTGAGCGCCACCCCCGACCTCGACCTCTGGTGCGAGGCGGTCGAGTCGCTGTACGACGCCCGGCGCCGGCGCTCCTTCCACGTCGCGGGCTCGCCGCCCGCGCCCGTCCCCCTGTCCGCGAGATGAGCGGGAGCACCACGCAGCAGACCGCCCCCGCGCCCCACCGAAGGAGGATCCCCATGCCGTCGAACACACCCGAGCCGAACGACCTCGCCGCCGCCCCCGCCGCAGCCGAACAGAACCCCAACCTGGTGAAGGACGGCGGCTTCAAGGCCGGCCCCCGCTTCAACGCCGACGAGTGCGGCTTCAGCCGCGCCGTCGCCGCGGGCGGGGACAACGTCCGACTCCTGAACTGGGACTACGGCGGCAACGGCAACACCAACGGCCAGCCCGGCGCCAACCCCGGCGACTACATCGACGTCGCCACCCACGAGTACTCCTTCGCCCAGAGCGACGCCTACGGCGAGGTCGACGGCAGCAACTCGATCGACCTCGTCGGCCGCGGCAACGGCCGCCACGGTTTCGTCGGCCAGCACCTCTCCGGCCTGATCCCCGGCGCGCAGTACGACGTCACCTTCTGGGCCAGCTCTCCCTGGTACAACGAGCCGCCGCACCACACCACGATGTACTACAGCGTCACCGACGGCAGGCTCCGCGAGGGCGGCAAGTCGCTCGACAGCGACTACATCGCCGTTCCCCAGGCACGCAACGACCCCATCCCGGGCGGAAGCTGGCGGCGCCAGTGGAAGGAGTACCGGAAGTCCTTCATCGCCCAGTCCCCCGACGCTTACCTCTCCTTCGCGGACGACACCGCCGACGGCTACTGGACCGGCACCATGCTCGCCTGCGTCGCCGTACGGCTCTCGGCCCCCGCCCACGACTACCGCGTCGCCGGCACCGACCCCGCGAGTTCCGCCGACGACCCCCTCACCGCCCCGAAGGACTCCCCCTTCGGCGCCTTCCGCGTCCGCTTCCTCGACGAGACGAACCAGCCCCTCGCCGGCCAGGACGTCACCCTGCGCCTGGAACCGCACTCCACCGGCTCCCACTTCTCCTACGGCGGGCAGGCGCCGCTGACCTACTCCGCCAAGACCGACGCGGGCGGCTGGCTCACCGTCCCCGCCGGCACCCTCCAGGCCGGTCCCCAGGAAGGCCCCATGCAGATCACCGCCCGGTTCCGGGGCACGGACCTGGGCGGCCAGATCGACCTGCGCGTCGGCGCCGCCGCCTCCCGCTTCACGGTGTCCCCCGGCGGCACTCCGATCACCCTCACCCGCGCCGGCGAAACCCGCTACCCGGGCGTCGGACTCCGCGCCGAGACGGACGGTGCCGTGCCGCCGCAGAAGGTCCGGGTGACCCTCCCGCCCGACGGTGGCCTGGCCTTCGTCGCCGAGGGCGGCTACCAACTGACCGTCATGGACGCCCACCTCGCCACGAGGACCTACACCGGCGACCTCCACCCCGACGGCCGGTCCCTCACCTTCGACGGCGTCTACCTCGCCCTCCACGGCAAGGGCTCGACCTCCGCCGCCTGGGTCGCGGTCAAGGCCCTCCCGGACGCACCGGTTCCGTCGGACCTGACCCTGACCTTCCAGGTGGGCGACCGGACGTCACCGTCGACGCTCATCCACGTACGGGCGTGAGCGCCGCCTCCGTTCCGGGGCGCGCGAGCGCTCCGGAACGGAGGTTTTCAGTGAAGGCGCGCCAGGCGGGGGTGGGGAAGCGCAGGCGGGAGGCGTACGGGTACTTGCTGTCCCTTATCGAGACGAGGCCGGGTGACACGCTCGACGCTTCGATGCAGTCGACCTGCCCGCCGCTATAGGTGGACTTCCACCATTCGGCATTACCTAGTGCACGCATGCGTCGTACTCCTCCACCAGTTGCTCGATCAGGGCGATCGATGGTCCAGGAGGCAGAGCCGCCGCATGAACCAGGTCATAGCGATGAGAGTGCTGCGCCACAGCGGCCCTGTCCCTCACGACTTGACCGTACAAATCGGCTTCGAAGTAGGCCAGGTCCGGTTCGGACGCGAACGACATCATGGTCAGCGAGCCACCCATGAGCGGATGGCATCCCGCAGCGAAGGGCAAGACCTGCACTTCCACGTTGGGCGCCTTGACTGCTTCCAAAACGTGGGCGAGTTGGTCCCGCATGGCGGCCGGTCCGCCCACCGGGCGGCGGATCACCGACTCGTCCAGCACTGACCACAGGAGCGGCGGGTCGGGCTTGGTGAGAAGGTGCCGTCGGCTGACTCGCTTCCTGACCATCGCCTCGACTTCCTTCACTGACAGCCAGGGCTGGGCGCAGGCGATGACCTCCCGGGCGTACGTCTCCGTTTGCAGCAGTCCGGGGATGTGGTGGGCCAAGTACTTGTGCATGGCGATGGCCTTGGCCTCAAGGTCGAAGAACTTGAGGGGTACGTCGGGTACCGGAGCCTTCTTGACGTGCTCAAGCAACTCGACGAGGTCCCCGTCCGCCCCCAGGATCTCGTCCAGCCGGCTGTTGACCTTGTCGCTCGGAACCTCTTTCCCCAGTTCGTACTGGGCGATCCGACTGTGCGAAATGGGCACTTTCGCCCCAAGTTTCCGCTGCGACAACCGTGCCCCGCGGCGCAGCTTGCGTAGCTTCGAACCGTACAGGGCCGCAAGCGACGCCGACGGATCAAGTTCCTTCGGTGCGGGCACAGTTGCCATCCGTTTACGCGATGTGAGCCGAAAACGTTACCGCTGGTGAGCGTAGCGCCACTCAGGGATGCTGAGAACGGAATCGGAACAACCCCACCCCACGGAGTGCGCCGCATGCCCAGAGATCACCGCTGCCCCGACCTCCCCGCCCTCAGGGAAGCCACCGCCCGCGTCGCGGCGGAGCTGCACGACGCGCTCGCGTCGTTCGGGCTGGACGTCCGGGTGACGCCGGAACCGCCGGTGGGCGGGCGGGTGTTCGTGTCGATCCTCGACCCGCTGGGCGGGGAGGAGGCGAGGACGCTGGCAGCCGCGCTGCGCGCCTACAAGGCGATGCGGCCGGAGACGCTGAGCCCGCGGGTCGCGGCGGCGAACGCGTGGAGCCGTCGCCGGGACGGCCTGCGGTGAGCGACCAGGAGGCCGCGGCCGGCTATAGGCCCGTAGGAGGGTGCGCGGAGTGCAGGCGGATCAAGGACCTGTACTACCGCGCCTGGCGGGCGGGTGACCGGGAGACGGCGGTGGAGCTGACGGCGGAGATGGGCCGCCACCTGCGCCGGGCCCACTGAGACTCGTCCGGGGCCGCCGCCTGCCCAGGACTCCGCTCTCAGGCCGTGGACGCCACGGGGACGAGCCGGAGAATCTCGGCGGTGACGGCCTCCGGATCGGGGGCGACGGTGACACCGGCGACGCCGTCCAGGCCGGTGTGGGCGCCGACGCGGACCGAGTGCCGCGCGTGGCGCAGCAGGTCGAGGTCGTTGATGTCGTTGCCGAAGGCGTCGTAGTGGTCGATGCCCAAGGAGGTGAGGGCCTCCCACTTGGTGGTGGTGCCCGGGGCGAAGTCGATGATCGATTCGTCGAGGTGGTGGTTGACGGTCATCCCGAGTGTGCGGCCCGCCTCGGCGAGGGCCCGCATGTCGGTGGCGTCGACCACCAGGAACTTCACGACGGCGGGGAGGTCCGCCAGGCCGACCCGACGGGCGAGGCGGCCCTGGTCGACGCGGCCGAGGATCGGGTGGCCGGCCGGCCCGGTGTAGGCGTAGTCCCACGGGCCGTCGGCGAGGTAGCCCGCCCGGAACCGGTCGGCTTCGGCGAGCAGCTTGCCGAGGTCGCCCGGCTCGAACGCGGCCCGTGCCCGGACCCGGCCGCCGACGGAGACGAGGCTGCCGTTTCCGCCGATCAGCGTGGCGTCGGGGAAGGCTCCGCCGAGGACGGGCAGCAGGTCGCGGACCGGCCGGGCGGAGGCGAAGACCAGTCGGTGACCGGCCTGCTCGCAGGCTTCGAGGGCGGCCAGGATGCGGCGGTCGATCGTCCGGCCGTCGAAGCAGAGCGTGCCGTCGATGTCGAAGACCGTGGTGCGGGCAGCGGAATTGATCACCACGCGAGCGTACCGAGCCGACTCCGCGTACGGCCCACCGCCCGCCGGGCCCGTGGCGGCGGCGCCGCCCTGCTCCGAGCGAGCGAATGCGGTCACTCACACGAGGGGGGCCGGTCAACGCGTATAGACCGATGCCGACGGTGGTGAGACAACGACCTCACGGGCCTTCTCTGAGCCCAGTACACCTCGCTCCCCGGTTGGAAAAGGAGTCGACATGCGCCGTATCACAGCCGCCGTCTTCGCGGCTCTTCTCACCGCATCCCTGGCGGGGCTCGCGGGTACGGGTACGGCCACGGCCGCGCCCACGTCCGTCACGGCCAACCAATGCATCCTGGGCGGCGGGCACGTCGTCCCGATCTCGCCGACCGTGAGGGTCTGTGTCGGTGGCATCTTCGACGGCGCGCAGGTGGTCGGCTGACCCGTCTCGTCGCTCCCACGCCCGGGGGATTGCCCTACTCCGCACAGGGAGGCGGGCAGGATCGCCCGCCGGTGTCTCCCACGGAAATGCTGGGCCCGGCACGGGAACCGCCCCGGGCCGTGGTTCCGGTCAGCGGAAGGGGAGTCGACAGGTGGGACAGGTGGGCGGACGGACGAGAAGACGGCGCGGAGCCGTGGCGGGAGCGGTCGCGGTGGCCGTGGGCGTGCTCACGGCGGGGGCCGCGCTACCGCCCGCCACGGCAGCGCCCGTCGCCACCAGGCCCGACGCCGTACGACAGGGCCTGGACGCCCTCGTGCGTTCCGACGGCGTACCCGCCGCCCTGGCCGCCGTCACGGACGGCAGGGGGCACACCCGTACGTACACGGCGGGCGCCGGTGACGTCGCCACCGGCGCCGGGGTGCCCCGGGACGGCCAGGTCCGCATCGGCAGCAACACCAAGGCGTTCACGGCCGTGGTCGTGCTCCAGCTCGTCGCCGAGGGCAAGGTGGGACTGGACGAGCACGTCGACAAGTACCTCCCGGGGCTCGTCCACGGCGAGGGCATCGACGGCGGCGTCATCACCGTCCGGCAGCTCCTCCAGCACACCAGCGGGCTCCCGGACTACACCAAGAATCTGAGCGACGACATCCGTTACTACGAGCCCCGCGACCTCCTCGGCCTCGCGCTCCGCCGGAAGGCCGACTTCGAACCCGGCGGGGGCTGGAAGTACAGCAACACCAATTACCTGGTCGCCGGGCTCATCGTGCAGGAGGTCACCGGACGCCCCTTGGCCGTGGAGATCGAGCAGCGCGTCATCCGGCGCGCCGGGCTGCGGCACACCTACTTCCCCGCCCCCGGCGAACTGCGCATCCGCGAACGCCATCCCAAGGGCTACTACCGGGCGTCCGAGGGGGCGCCGTTCGTCGACGCCACCGAGTGGGACCCCTCCTGGGCCTGGGCGGCGGGGCAGCTGGTGTCGACCGACTCCGACCTCAACCGCTTCTACACCGCGCTCCTGGGCGGCCGCCTCCTCGCGAAGCCGCAACTGGATCAGATGCGCACCACGGTCCCCGCCGGCCACCCCTTCGCCGCAGGCGCCCGCTACGGCCTGGGCCTGGTCAGCACCCCTCTCTCCTGCGGCGGCGTCTACTGGGGCCACGGCGGCAGCATGACGGGCTACGAGACCCGGGGCGGCGTCACCGAGGACGGCCGGGCCGTCGACGTGGCCGTCACCACGCAGCCGGGAGAGGCGACGCGCAGGCACATGGAGCAGCTCGTGGACCGGGCACTCTGCTCGCCCGCCCGGCCGGACGAGGACGCGGGGGCGCGCAAGACCGGTCACCCCATCCCCTGATGGGCCGGCCGGCGGTTCACGGGCTGAGGTGCCGCCACATCCAGGCGATGTCGGGATACGGGGGCGGGGTGAGGTCGTCGGGGTCCCACAGCAGAGGAGTGGGACTGGGGGTGAGAGTGGGCAGCGCCGGGGGGCCGTCACCGTCGCCGGTGGTTTCGGCGGTGAGATAGCGGGCGCTGGCGGCGGTGAAGTCGAGGGAGGCGGGAACCCACTGGGGCAGTTCGGCGGCGTAGCGGGCGACGGCGGGCCGGGGGTCCCGCAGGAGCCGTTGCTGGAGGCGGAGCATGAGACAGAGGACGCGTTCGTAGAGTTCGGCGGCCTTGAACAGAGCGGTGGCGGTGTCGAGGGACTGTTCGGCGGCGAGGGCGGAGAAGAGGTTGACATCGCCGTCCTGGGCTTCCTTGGCGAGGCTGCCGAGGTCGTTGACGATCAGGCAGGGGTAGAACGTCGCCAGGGTGAAGGCCCGCACCAGGGGGTCGTAGAGCTCGGCTGGTGTCATCGCGTATCCGGCGCCCGGCGCGGTGTAGGCGGCCAGGGCGCCGGCGCCCGCTTTGGGCCAGCGCATGCGCAGGTACTCGCCGACTGTGGGGACGGCCGTACCGGCGGACTGGAGTGCGACCTTCCACAACTGCCCGCCCAACCAGTGGGCGTTCTCGGAACGGACGGCTTCCATACCGTCGGTTCCCAGGCACTCCTCCATCCGCTTCCGCAGGTCGCGCAGGCTGCTGAGGAACGGGTCGGCCGGCAGCGGGGCGTCCGGCGGCTCGTACAGGACCCGGTTGGCCTCACCGGTCAGCGCGACCGCCCGGGCGAGATCGCCGGTGAGTGTGTCGAGGTGGTCGTCCCACTTGAACGCCCAGTAGCTGTAACACGTCATGGCGATCCCCGCCGCTTCGGTGACGAAGGGCATCCCGTGGGCGATCAACGCTCCGATGTTCATCCGTGTCAGGCGGGAGCCGGGGGAGCACAGCCCCTGCTCGACGGCCCAGGCGGCGCCGGCTTCGTCGAGCACCCGGCCACCGGCCGGATGCTCCCGCAGGGGCACCGGGCAGTACAGGCGCAGGCCCTCGGGAGGCAGATTGCTCACGAGTTCGCCGAGAGTAGTCGTCACGCGGTGCCTCCACGATGGGTCCTGTGCCGGTCTGCTACGAGTCGTCAGTGGTCGCGGGCGGTAAGCAGGCGAGCCAAGCCTATGAGCTCCGCCCCGGCGGCCGGGCCCGGCGGGCCCCGAACGTCCGCAGGTGTGTGACCCGATGGTCGTCACCACCGCCGGCCGGTTGCCGAAGGCCGCCCCATGGGCGAGGCGTACAGCCGCCCCGCCCACCACAAGAAGGGCACCAAGCCCCGGCGCACCGAGGAGCGGCAGACTTGCCCACCCGGGCCATGTGCAGCGGGCACGAGGCCGAACGAGTACACGGGGTACGTCGGTGGATCTCAGCTCAGTGATCATCGCAGTGGCAGGCGTCGCGGGAACCCTGGGAGGGGCGCTGCTCACCCAGCGCGGCTCCGAACGAGCGAAGCGCCGGGAGATAGAGCTCGTTCGGGAGCATGAGGAGATCCACGAGAACCGTGCGCTGCGACGCACCTGTTATGTGGAACTCAACCGAGAAGCCCGGCAGTTCACCACCGCACTCAACCGTCACCTCCACGTCATGAGGGAACGTGACGTGGACGATGCCGACCGCGACGCACTCGACGAGGCGAAGAACGCGCACCGCGACCGTTACTCCGAAGCACAGATGATCGCCCCCGAAGAAGTCCTCAGGCGAGCGAGTGTCGTCAACCAAGCCCTGAGCAAGCTCTACGGCCAGGTCAAGCGCCTCGAACGCGGTGCCCCCGAACCAGGCGAAACGATGGAGACGGCGGCTCGGGCTCAGTCCGAGGTCTGGGAGGTGCTCCGAGCCATGAGAACCGCCATGCGCCGCGACCTCGGTGTGTCACGTGAAGACTGAGAGCCGGCACTCGGCTTGTTCTTTTTCTACCGGCCGCGTCGGTCTCAGGTCTGGGCCGTCCACCGAGGTGGATGTCAGCGGCACGTGGCAGAGTTTCGCCCATGCTTCAGGTGTGTTTGAACGGGGTCCGTGACCGGGGCGAGTGCCGCTCTCTTCCGGTGACTGCCGAAGAGCTGGCTGCCGAGGCGAGGAGAGCCGTGTCAGCTGGTGCCGAGGACGTTCACCTGCACCCCAAAGACGCCGGCGGCCGTGATTCCCTGGCTCCTGAGCTGGTAGCCGCGGCGGTCACAGCTGTGCGTGCCGCTGTGCCGAAGGACGTGCGGGTCGGAGTGACTACGGGGGCGTGGGCGGTTCCCGATCCACAGTGCCGGGCTCGCCTCATCCGCTCGTGGTCGGTGCTACCCGATCACGCCTCGGTGAACTGGCATGAGGAAGGCGCCGAGGCGGTGGCTGGTGTATTGCTGGATCTTGGCATCGGTGTCGAGGCGGGCATTTACTCCGGTACTGATGCGGCCCGCAGATTCCTTGCCTCCCCGCTGTCGGCCAGGGTGTTGCGCGTGCTCGCCGAGGTCACCGACACCGACCCCGGAACGGCGGCGGCTACGGCCGTGGACCTGGTGAAGGAGCTGAGCGAAGAGCTGACGGCGCCCGTGCTGCTGCACGGGGAAGAAGGCGGAGCATGGCCGGTCCTGCGGGTTGCCGCACAGCAAGGTCTGGACTCCCGGATCGGCCTCGAGGACGTCCTGGTACTGCCTGACAGCTCCACGGCCGAGGACAACGCCGCGCTGGTGCACGCCGCGCGAAGCCTTCTGCGGACAGGCCGGGGAAGCGGGGTCCTGTGAGCTTGCCGATTTCGAAAAAGGTCTCGCACTGGGTCGCCCGCCTGGGCATTCGCCGAACGCGGGGGCGGCCTCCGCCTGATCATGTGCTCCGACCAAAAAGTGCACCTGACCACGACGAAGGCCGAGGACGACGCGACCGCGGTCACCGCCGACCAGTTGAGGGGTGTCGTCGAGCGCCTCGTGGCGGCGGGCCAGTGGACGCCCGGGGACCCGGAGATCACCATCGTCATGGACGCCGGTTACGACGTCACCCGCCTGGCCTGGGTCCTGCGGGATCTTCCTGTCGAGCTGGTCGGGCGGATCCGCTCAGACCGGGTGATGCGCACTCCGGCGCCCTCACGCGAGGAGTTCCACCGCGCTCACTCCCGCGGCGGGCATCCGCCCAGGCACGGGCCGGAGTTCCGCTTCGCCAGGCCCGACACCTGGCCCGAGGCGGCGGTCACCACGGCCACCGACACCGTGAACTACGGCAAGGCCGAAGCCCAGGCGTGGGACCGGGTCCACCCGAGGCTGACCCACCGCTCGGCCTGGCTGGAGCACGACGGCAAACTCCCCATCGTCGAGGGCACCCTGGTCCGCCTCAAGGCCGAGCACCTCTCCACAGAGCGCGAGGCGCCACCGGTCTGGCTGTGGTCCTCCAAGACCGGCGCCAGACCGGCAGACGTGGACCTGTGGTGGCAGGTGTTTCTCAGGAGATTCGATCTTGAGCACACCTTCCGTTTCGGAAAGCAGACGCTCGGCTGGCCCCCCCCCAGATCCGTACTCCCGAGGCCGCAGACCGGTGGACCGGGCTCCCGGTCGTCGCCCACACCCAGCTTCGCCTCGCCCGGCCGCCGGCCGCCGACCGCCGCCGGCCCTGGGAGAAGCCGACCGCGCCCGAACGCCTCACCCCGGCCCGGGTCCGCCGGGGGTTCAGGAACATCCGAGCTCACCTCGCCTGTCCGGACAAAAAAGAGCAAGCTCAGCTCCGGGCGAGCTCTCTTGTCCGCCTCGACCGGCCGAAACCGACCGAGGCAGAGGTTGCAACGCAAGCTGAGGCGGAGGGGCCTTACGGCCGCGCCGGACCGTACTCGGCCGCTCCCTCTCGGTGAGACGGTCGGCCACCCCCGGGCGCCCCCTTACGACACCGGGAACTTGGCGACGTACACGGCGAACGGCTCGATGCCGACCTCGGCGCGCCGCTCGTCCATCCGCTCGGGGTCCTCGCAGGGCCACGGGACAGGGGCCCCGTCCCGTACGCCGGCGATCTGCGTGCCGTACACCTGCTCGCGGCCCTCGTTGACGAGGGTGCGGTCGCGCAGGAAGGCGAGCTCCCGGGGCGCGGCCCGCCCGGCGGCGACCGCCTGTTCCAGCAGGCGGAGAGCGCGCCGCTGCACGTCCAGTTGGCGGTCGGCGTGCTGGGCGATCAGCCAGGCTGCCCGGGCCGCGTCCTCGCCGACCAGGTCGGCGGCCGGCCAGCCGTATTCGTCCATGATCTCGTTCAGCCGGTCGCCGTGCCGGGCGGTCAGGCGCCGCCAGGCCAGCTGCGCGGCCGGGTCCTCGCTGTGCGCGTGGGCGGCTGCACGGTGATCGTCGGCAGCCATGCGTTCGAGCTCCGCGGCGAGGTGCGCCGGAGAGGCGGTCATCGTCAACTCCTCTGGGGAATCGGGTCGGTCGGGACGTTTCCCCACCTTAGGAGGGCGAATCACCACAAAGATCGTCCACAGGAACGGTGACAGCAGGGCCCGCGCACGGCGATAATGGATGTACTCCCCCCGCTCCTCCCCGCCTCGGACGGCCGCGCGCCACGCGCACCGCGCCGCCGCGCGGCCACCTCCGGATGTCAGTGGCCGTCGCTAGGCTCGGAGGTATGACACTGACGAAGCGAGAACGGGAACTGTTTCTGGCGGAGCCTCACATCGGCGCCCTGTCGGTGGTCGAACGGCCGGGACGCGCGCCGCTGACCGTCCCCCTCTGGTACCAGTACACGCCGGGCGGCGAGCTGTGGATCCGGACCGGACCCGACTCCAGGAAGGCCCGGGCGATCCGGGCGGCGGGGCGCTTCAGCCTGCTGGCGCAGCGGACGGACCCGACGGTGCGCTACGTGTCCGTCGAGGGCCCGGTGATCAGGACGGAGGAGGACAGCCCCGAGCGGTCCCGGGAGATGGCCGCGCGGTACCTGCCGGCGGACAAGGTCGACGGCTTCGTCGAGTACGACCGCACGCGGCTCGGCGAGCACTTCCTGATCTTCATGCGGCCGGAGCACTGGATCTCGGCCGACCTGGGAGGCTTCTGACCTCCGGCCGGGCCGCCACAGACCGTCGGCCGCGGTCTCCGGTCGCCGCTCGGCACGCGGGCGCCGCCATGGCCGCCGCCCCGAGGCGAGCCCGGGCGCCCGGCCCACGACACCCGCCGGACGTTCCGCTCCCCCCTGTCCCGATCACCACCGTCGACCCCGGCTCCACGGCCACCGACTTCGACGGCACCGTCCCCTGGCAGCACGGGAACGCGCCTCTCCGCCCACCACCACGCTGGCCAGCCCTCCTTGCCGACCTCAAGTATCCGCCGACAGGCCGACGTTGACGGCGTGAGGCAGGCCCTCCGCGACAACGCTCATGTGCGGATCCCGTCCAAAGGTGCGAGCATCGCCGAGCCACCGGTGGAAGGAGAAGTCCCTTGAGTGATCCCGTGGTTCGGCCGAACGAGACGACGGTGCCGCTGATGCCGTGCGCGTCGGTGGAGGAGACCCTGGCGTTCTACGAGGCACTGGGGTTCGAGGTGATCTACAAACAGAGCAAGCCCTACGTATCCCTGATGCTGCGGTGGAGCGGATTCCGGCTGTGCTTCGGCCCCGCGCCCAAGGACCTGGACCCGGCCCGGGAGGAGTCCGGGTGCGCCCTGGTCATGGTCGACGACGTCGCGCCGTACCATGCGGAGATCGTGGCGGCGATGCGGCGGGCCTACGGGAAGGTACTGCACTCCGGCCTTCCGCGGGTCACCCGCTACCGGCCCGGCGCGTCCCGGTTCACGCTGGTCGATCCGTCCGGGAACTCGATCGTGTTCATACGGCGCGACGAGCCGCTGGAGCTGGAGTACGGCGGCTCGAAGAAGCTGACGGGCCTGGCCAAGGCGGTCGACAACGCCCGGATCCTCCGCGAGTTCAAAAACGACGACCTCCAGGCCTTCCGCGCGCTCAAGTCCGCGCTGCGCAGGCACGGTCCGGACGCCCCGACGGTCGAGCGGGCCATCGCCCTGTGCCACCTCACCGACCTGGCCACGGTCCTCGGCGAGCCCACCGGCCCCTGGCTCGCCGAACTGCGCGGCCTGGAACTCACCGCCGACGCCAGACAACGCGTCGAGTCGGAACTCGGACATCTCGACGGGCTCCGGGAGTGGTTGCCCCGGACGTGAGACGGCTCCCGGCCGACTGCGGGGGCGTGAGACACGCGGGGTGGCGGAGGGCGACGGCGGGCCGCCGGGTGGCCGACCGCGACCGGCCGCCCCGGCCGTCCGCCCGGATCGCGCCACGGACGCGGCCCGCGAGACGGAGCCGCGCGACGCCCACGCACACGCCCACGCCCAGCCCGCCGCCGTCCCCTCCCCGTCCCATGCGGGCGGGAGCGGCTCCGGAACCGTCCCTGCCGGGACCCCTACGAGGTGACGGAGACGTTCCCGCCCTGCGTGTGCGCCTTGATCCGGTGCGGGGCGCCGTCGGTCGAGGGAACGGTGACCTTGCGGTCGCCGCCCTGCGTGGTCGCTTCCACGGCGTAACTGCCCTTGGGTACCCGGATCCTGACGTCACCCCCCTGCGTCCGGCCGTCCACCGTGTCCGGCACGGAGGTCAATGTGGCCGTCACGTCGCCGCCCTGGGTGTGGGCGCGGACCGAGCGGGACGCGGAGTCCTCGACGCGGACGTTCCCGCCGCTGCTCTCGGCCTCGACACCGCCGGACGTCCCGCGGACGGCGATGTCACCGCCCGTGGTCTTGAGGTCGACGGCCACCGAGGGCGGCGCCAGCACGGTGAGGTGGACCGTGCACCGCCGCGCCGAACCTCCGCAGTCCGCCTTGCCGATGGAGAAACGGCCGTCGCTCAGGCCGTGCTCGGGGTTCGGCTTGGAGCCGCTGTACTCGTACCGCTCGGTCACGCGCACCATGTCCGTACCCTCGGCGAGCGGGCGCACGGTGATGTCGCCGCCGAGGCTCCGGGCCTCGATCACCGTGACCTTTCCGCGCACGGTGTATGTGCGTTCCGCCTTCTTCGTCGGACCGTCGTCCAGCGAACAGCCGGTCACGAGGAGGGCGGCGCTCAGGGCGGCGCCGGAGAGGGCCAGGAGGGATGTGCGGTTCCGGGGTGCGGGGGACATGGGGTACGGGCTCCAGGTACGGACGGTGGACGGTGGGTGGGATCGGGGGGCGAGGGCGGTGCGGTACGCCCATCCTCTCTCATCAGGACTGACGGGCCGTCGGCACAGGGGATGATTCCCGGCCGGCCGATTCCCTAGGGGATGCCCTGAGGGACCGGCGTCCACCACACCGAATGCGGCCACTTGCCCCGCAGTTGGCGCGCGCTCTCTCCGTACACTGACGGTCATGGCATCCCGTATCAGCGAACTGGTCATCGACGCCGTCGACCCCGAGCGGCTCGCCGCCTTCTGGAGCGAGGTCCTCGGCTACGCCGAGATCGAGCGGGAGGACGACGGAAGCATCATGATCGGGCCGCCCGAGGCCGGCTTCGGCGGGCCGCAGCCCACGCTCGTCATCAGCCCCACCAGCGACCCGCGCCCCAAGAAGCTCCGGCTGCACCTGGACGTCAGCCCCACCGACCGCGACCAGGACGCCGAACTGGAGCGGCTGCTCGCCCTCGGCGCCCGGCGCGCCGACGTCGGCCAGAGCGGCACCGAGAGCTGGCACGTCCTGGCCGACCCGGAAGGCAACGAGTTCTGCCTCCTGCGCGCCCGGATCCGCCCCCTCTGACCGGGACCGGCCTCAGGGGTGAGGGCAACGTCGGATCGGGACCGCGCGCCCGGCGGCAGCCACCCCGTACAGTCCCGGGCATGACCCACACGCCGGCACCGGAGGGGGCACAAGCCCCGCCCCCGCCCGGGCGCCGGCACCCCGCCACCACACCGGAACGGACGACCGACCCCGCGATGAACCCGCCCGTCACCCCTTGGACGACCCGCCCCGAGACCGCCGCGGACATCCCGGCGGTACGCGCCGTCGAACTGGCGGCCTTTCCGACGCCGCTGGAGGCGGACCTGGTCGACGCGCTGCGCGCCGATCCGGCCTGGATCCCCGGCCTGTCCCTGGTCGCCGAGGCCCCGGACGGCACACTTGTCGCCCACGCGCTGCTGACGCGCTGCCACATCGGCGAGGAGCCGGCGCTCTGCCTCGCCCCCGTCGCCGTCCTGCCCGACCACCAGCGGACGGGGGCCGGAACGGCGGTCGTCCGGGCGGCCCTCGAAGCGGCGCGGGCCCTGGGCGAACACGCCGTCACGGTGCTGGGGCACCCGGACTACTACCCGCGCTTCGGCTTCACGCGGGCGTCCGCGTACGGCGTCCTGCCCGCGTTCGAGGTGCCGGACGAGGCGATGATGGTGCTGGGGCTCCAGGCAGGGCGCCCGATGCCGACGGGACGGATCCGGTACGCGGAACCGTTCGGGGCCTGAGCACCTGCTGGGAGAGCGCCCCCAACCCGTCCGCCGTTCGAGGACCACCGCGCCCAGCCCGGTTTCCGGCGAGGGCACAGGCACGGCCCGCCACAGACGAAACCGCCGACGCCCACGGAGCCGAGCCACTCCGAGCGGCGAGCCCCCACCGAACAGGCCGGCCGGCCGCCCCCTCCGGCTTCCGAGGACAACCGCGCCCAGCGCGGTTCCCAGAGGGGGCGCGGACACGGCCCGCCACAGACGAACCCACGGCGCCGACGGAACAGGCCCCGTAAGCGGATCCACTCGGAGCGCGAACCCCCGCCGAACAAGCCGACCACCCACCCCGCCCGGCGCCCGAGGACGCCACCCC
>NZ_JBPQTX010000147.1:0-16665 GCF_051386555.1 Streptomyces sp. URMC 126 | reverse complement strand
AGCCGACGCCTCAGCCGCGTCCGTCGCCGCCGTGCGCGGGGGCCGGCGTACCGGCCGCGGCCGGCGGCCCGCCCTGGACCGCCCCGCCCGGGACCGGCGCGCCCGTCCGCGCGACGCGGCGCGCGCCCCGCCGGGTCAGGGAGGTCAGCCCGATGCCGCCGACCAGCAGCACCGCCGCGCACCAGCGCAGCGGGCTCACGCCCTCGCCGAGCAGCAGCGCCGCCGACGACATCCCGAAGACCGGCACCAGGAGCGAGAACGGGGCCACGGCCGAGGCGTCGTGGACGCGCAGCAGGTGCCCCCAGAGGCCGAAGCCGAGCACCGTGCTGACCCAGGCGACGAAAAGGAGCGCGCCGACGCCACTCCAGTCGAGCGACCGCAGCGCCTCCGCGTCGGCGCGCGGGCCCTCCAGGACGAGGGAGAGCAGGAGCAGCGGCAGGACGGGGACGGTGCTCACCCAGACGATGAACCGGAAGGCGTCCGGGGCGGCGGCCTTGCGGGTCAAGATGTTGGAGACGCCCCAGAACGCCGCCGCGGCCATCACGAGGGCGAAGCCGAGGAACGGCCCGGACAGCCCTTCGTCGACCGCCGCGACCGCGATCCCGGCGACCGCCACGGCCATGCCCACCGCCCGCCTCCCGCGCACCCGTTCGCCGAGCGCGAGGAAGGCGAAGAGCGCGGTGAACACCGCCTGCGCCTGGAGGACCAGCGAGGACAGCCCGGCGGGCATCCCGGAGCGCATGCCGATGAACAGCAGCCCGAACTTGCCCACGCCCAGCGTCAGTCCGACCCCGACGATCCAGCGCCACTTCACCGGCGGCCGGCCGACGAAGAAGACGGCGGGCACCGCCGCCGCGAGGAAGCGCAGGGCGTCGAAGAGCAGGGGCGGGAAGTGGTCGAGGCCGATGTCGATGACGACGAAGTTGACCCCCCACAGAGCGGCGACGAACACGGCGAGGAAGAGGTGACGCGGTGGCATGCGACCAGCATCACGGGCCTGAACCGTACAGCACCAGTTCATCTTTCTTCACTATGGGATGGAGCAGCGCTTCAAAGAGTGCTCTTCGACGAGGAGGTGACAACGTGCTGGACCTGTCCCGGATGCGCGCCCTGCACGCCGTGTCCGTGCACGGTTCGGTCAGCGCGGCGGCGATGGCCCTGGGCTACACCCCGTCCGCCGTGTCCCAGGCGATCGCCAAACTGGAGCGGGAGACCCGTACCCCGCTGCTGGAGCGACGCGGCCGGGGCGTGGTGCTCACCGACGCCGCCGTGCGGCTCGCGGAGACCGCGCGGGAGCTGATGGTGCTGGTCGAGCGGGCGGAGACGGAGCTCGACGAGCGGCGCGGCCTGCCGACCGGACGGCTGACCGTCGGCGCGTTCCCCACGGCCGCCCGGGACCTGCTGCCGGGCGTCCTGGCCCGGCTCGCGCGCGAACACCCCACGGTTGACGCCCGGTTGACGGAGATCGACCCGCACCTGTCGGTGGGGCTCGTCGCGCAGGGGGTGATCGACCTGGCCGTGGCCCACGACTGGGACATCAACCCGCTGCCCGCGCCGGAGGGCATGGAACGGGCGGTGCTGGGCGAGGACCTGTGCGACCTCCTCGTCCCCCGGGACCACCCCCTCGCCGGCCGCGGCACGGTCACGGCCGCGGACCTGGTGGCGGAGCGCTGGATCTGCCAGCCGCCCGGCACCGTCTGCCACGACTGGCTGGTACGGACCCTGCGCGCGACCGGCCACGAGCCGAACCTCGTCCACCAGGTGGCCGAGTACCAGACGCAGTTGGCCTTGGTGAACGCCGGGTTGGGCGTCGCCGTCATACCGCGCCTGGGCCGCGGCGCGCTGCCGCCGGACGTAAGGATCGTGGCGGTCGAGCCCGTGCCGGTACGGCGGCTGTTCGCGTACTGGCGGATCGGGGCGGCCCGGCGCCCGGCGATCACGGAGACGGTCCGGCTGCTGCGCGCGGCGGCGACCGGCGGGTGACAGCCGGGACGACGGCCGGGGGGTGACGGCCGGGGGAGGTCGCGGAGCCCCGACGCGACGGCGGGCGCCCCCTCCCGGGAAGCGCCCGCCGTCATCTGCTCTCGCCCTCCGCGTGCCGGACTACGGCCGCAGAGTGGCCTGCCGGTCCACCTTGGCGCGGTCCAGCTTGGCGTCGAACGGGGCGAGCGGCTTGGCGGCCTTCTCGTCCTTCTCGACGGCCTTGGGCGCCACGCCGGCCCACTTCAGGACCTCGGCCGTGGCCTTGGCCCGCTCGTCGGCCACCAGCTGGGCGATGTTCGAGCCGTGGTTGCCGCCGGGGGCGTAGAAGCGGAAGTCGTGCCGCGCCGCGGCGCCCTTGCCCAGGCGGAACGGTTCACCGCTCCACGGGTCGTTCTGCCCGTACACGAACAGCATGTTCCGGCTGTCCTCGCGCACCCAGCGGTCGACGTCCGCCATCGCGCCGCTGCGGAACGTCATCGGGATGTCCCGGGGGACGTACGAGCGCGGCTGGTTGATGCCGGGGTACCGCAGCAGGCCCCTGAGGTGCGGGTTCTTCACCGTGGGGGCGCCCAGCTGGGTGCCCGCCTGGTAGTAGTACGGGGTGAAGCGCTCCAGGCCCTGGTCGGTGTAGCCGTCGAAGCCCGAGATGTCGTCGATGAACTTGTACAGCTCGTCGGTGGACGCCTTGGTGGCGGGGACGGAGGCGCAGTCGCTCTGCAGGTGGTACTGCCAGAAGGCCCACACCAGGTCGAGGACGACGTTCTCGTACGCCTTGTCGGCGCTCCCGACGACCTTGAACGTCTTGCCGTTCTCCTTCGCCCACTTCTCGTACCGCGCGACGATCTCGCCGCGGCGGACCAGCGCCTCGCGCTGCACCGAGTTGAGCTGGTTGCGGCAGGCCTGGTCGCCGACGTTCCGGAAGAACTTGTCGTACGCCGAGTCTTCCTTGTCGTTCACGTCGTTGGGCGCGACGTAGGCGACCGTGCCGTTCATGTCGTTCGGGTAGAAGCGGCGGAAGTAGGTGGCCGTCATGCCGCCCTTGCTGCCGCCCGTGGCCAGCCAGTTCTTCCCGTACACCGGCTTCAGCGCCTTGTACAGGCGGTGCTGGTCGCTCGCGGCCTGCCAGATGTCCAGCTTGGACCAGTCGGCGGGCTGCGGGCGGGACGGGGTGAAGAACCGGTACTCCATCGACACCTGGTTGCCGTCCACGATGCGCGTGGGCTCGCTGCGGCTCGGGTTGGTGGAGACGTTGTAGCCGGACGTGAAGAACACGGTGGGCCGGTCGGTGTCCTTGTGCAGCAGGGTGAAGCGCTGCTCGAAGGTGCCCTTGCCGGGGTTCCGGTGGTCCACCGGCTGCCGGTACGTCATCACGAGGTAGCGGTAGCCCTGGTAGGGCTTCTCCTCGACGAACTTCATCCCGGGAATGCTCAGGATGCGGTCCTTGATGTCGGTCTTCGGGGCGGTGACGGTGGTCGCCGCCTCCGCCGTGGCGCTGCCGGCGCCGATCGCTCCTATGAGCATCGACGCCGCCAGCAGCGATCTGAGAGCCTTGCGCATGCGCCCTCCCCTGGGTTCGCAAAGGTCGCGGTGAACCTATCGGGGGTGACATGCGTTGCGCCAGACCCTTTGTCCTCGCAGTTCACACGGGTTCGGGCCACCCGAACCGCCCGGACCTCGCAACGGAGACCGAGAGTCGCCGCGGAGACCGGGACCGCCGGGCAATCATGGTGAGGTGTCCTTCACCGTGATCGCCGGTGGCGATGTCCTGATCCATCCTCCGCTGATCGAGCAGGCGGCCCGGGACGCGGAGGCGGCCGGCGGCCGGGGGCTCGACTTCGGGCCGATGCTGGCCGGCCTGAAGCCGACGCTGTCCCGGGCCGACCTGGCCGTCTGCCACCTGGAAACGCCTCTCGCGCCGGCCGGGGGACCGTTCTCGGGATTCCCGGATTTCTCCACCCCGCCGCAGATCGCCACGGCCTTGGCGGACGTGGGGTTCCATAGCTGCTCGACCGCGTCCAACCACACGCTCGACCAGGGCGAGGCCGGTGTGCGGCGAACCCTGGACGCCCTGGACGCGGCCGGCCTGCGGCACACCGGCTCGGCCCGGAACCGGGCGGAGGCGGACCGGCCGAACATCATCGAGGCCGGAGGCGTCCCGGTCGCCCACCTCTCCTACACCTACGGCTTCGGCACCCGGCTCCGGCCCGCGGACAAGCCGTGGCTGGCCAACCCGGTCGGCGAACGCGTCTTCGACGAGGCCCACCGGGCCCGCCGCGCGGGCGCCGAAGTGGTCCTCCTCAGCATGCACTGGGGACGCGAGCACCAGCACGAACCCAGCCCGCGCCAGCTCGCCCGGGCCGCGGAACTCACGGCCGGCTCGTCCATCGACGTGATCCTCGGCCACCACGCCCACGCGGTCCAGCCGATCGAACGGATCAACGGCACGTGGGTGGTCTACGGCCACGGCAACCTCCTCGCGCGGCACCGCGTTTCACGCGGTACCACCGAGGAGGGTCTGCTCTCCTGGTTCCGGTTCTCCCGGACGGGCGGCGCCTGGCGGGTCCGCCGCCTGGGCTTCATCCCCATCCTCATCGACCTGACCGGTCCCGTCCGCGTCGTCCCCCTGCCCACCGCCCTGTCCGACCCCGACCTCCCACCCGAGCGCCGAACCCGCTACGAACAGGCGTACCACCGAACGCGCGCCGCCGCCCTGCACCGCGTCACGACTCCGGCAGCACGACCACTGATGCCCGACGAGCGGACGTCCGACGGTCGCCCATGACACTGTCCGGCCAACTAACCCTGTGGGACGGGCCTTTGATCGACACCCCTCCGAGCCTTCACGACCGCACGACCGGTACGGGCCGACCAGGCTCGTCCAGCCACACGTGTTCACCGTCGGCGGCGTCCACGGTCAGGCCGAACCGCTCGAACCCGGGCCGTCCCCGGGCGTCCCACCAGTGGTAGGCGGCGCTCACCTCTGCCCACAACTTCCGGGGCCCGGACTGGTAGACCTCGAACTCGCCCCTGCCCGGCTCGTAGTCCACCGTCGCCCACGACGTGACGGCGGTATCGCGCAGCCAGAGGGTGTACGAGCCGTCGTCGTACGCCTCCATCCACGGATACGCCCCGGGGACTTGCACACCGATCGCGAACATCACGTGCCAGTCGCCCACGGCGTCCGGAGACAGGCGGGTCGTACCACGCACTCCGTCGGCCGGCCATTTCCGGCCCCCGAGGTACTCCCGGACGTGCGTACGCTCGGTCCGCTGCGCGCGGAGCCGCATGAACGCGGACGAGCCGACGAACCGGCCGGACGCCGACCCGTCCCCCGCGACGGTGAGGCGGACCACGGCTTCCCCTCCGTAGACGGGCCCCCAGGGTGCGACGATGACGCCGCCGGGCTTCGTCTGCGCGATCCACGGCCGGGGCAGGCTCCCGACGGAACACGTGGCGATCACCCGGTCGTACGGCGCTCCGCCGGGGAACCCCTCGGCCCCGTCACCGACCACGACGAGCGGTGCGTACCCGGCCGCACCGAGCCGGGCTCGCGCTTCCCGCGCGCTGGTCTCGTCCACCTCCACCGTGACGACGTTCGCGGCGCCGAGGCGGTGAGACAGCAGGGCGGCGTTCCAACCGGTCCCGGTGCCGATCTCCAGCACGCGATGCCCCTCTTCGACGCTCAGCGCTGCAAGCATCGAAAACACCATGCTGGGCATTGAGTTGGAGCAGGACGGGACCCTCCCCTTGCCCGGACCGCCGTACGCACCGTCGTCCCACTGCGTCGTGATCGGCGCGTCCCGGTAGACGGCAGCCCACCAGGTCTCGGGCTCCTCGGTGCGGACCACGCGATCGCTCTGCCGATTCATACCGGCGCGCCCGGGCCAAATGACGTCCGGCACGAACAAATGCCGGGGCACCGCCTCGAAGGCGGACAACCACTCACTCGTCAGCGCCCCGGACGCCCTGAGCGCGGAAACGAGCCCCTCCGGGCCCGCCTCCCCCATGCCGTCGACGCTCACTCACCTACCGTCCGCCGGGTTCTTGCCGTCGTTGGTGTTGCCGCCCTCGTCGGACCCGCCGCCGCCGTGCTTGTTACCGCTGTCGCTGTCGTCCTGCGGGTTGCCGTCCGCCATCGTCCGCCACCAGGGCATGGTGCCTCCTTGAGTGAGTAGTGCCGGTGGGGAGCCTCTCCACACCGTTCATGCGATGCGCACCCGTCCGGCCGGACGTCCTCCCGACAAGGCCGGACAATCTCGTGCCCCGCCTGCCGCACCCGGATCGTCTTGGGCACAGGCGGGAGTCCGCAGAAGGGGGCCTACGTGACCCAGCCCCCTCCGTCGGCGACCGTGATCGATGGGCCGGCGGACGTCACTTCGGCCCCCAGTGCGCTGCGTACAAGTGCAGCCCACGGGCGGCGACTACGCGTTCGCCCTCGCGACGGTCACCAGCGCGGAGCGCCTGCGCGAAGTCGCCTTTCAGACGAGCACACTCGGGGCATCCGACGCGCCCTCTCCCGCCCGGCCCGCCGTTCTCGGGCGGCATCCCACCACCGTCCCGGTCGGCCGTCACCATCCGCGACGCCCCTCCCGGTTCAGCTCGCGCACGCGGGCGCGAAGCTTGTCGGTGGTGGTGGCCCGGCGGTAGCGCGTCGGCCGCCAGGTCCGTCCGCCTTCCGGCGGGCGGAGGGTGATCCGACGGGTGCCGTGGTCCCAGCCGACGACGACGCCGAACCGGTCGCGGTCGAGGTCCAGGACCAGTTCGAGCGGCTGCGGGATCCAGTCAGTCACGGTGTACCTCGCCCCCGTGCCGAAGCCCCTCCCGGCGCAGCCGCTCCACGCGGGACCAGTCGTGCGCGCGCTCGGCGGCGTGCCGGGCGTCGGTGATCCGGTTGCACTCGGCGCACGGCGCGTGGGGGCTGGGGACGAAGACGGGTCGGGCCCCGACGCCGAACGACAGGTGCGTCACGCGGCACCCCCCGCCCGGCGGATCGCCGTGGGCCACTCGACCGGAACGGCGGGCCGAACGGCTCGGTCGAATTTCTTGCGCGGCCGGCGGCGCTCCAGACGTCCGTGAAGCCTCCGCGTACGACGCATGGGCTCGCCCACTCGTTCGGCGGCGTCGCATGCGTGCGCACCTCGGTGGTACGCGATCGCTGTCATGAATTTCTCTCCTCCGCATGCCCTGCTCATCGGCGATCGGGCACTGACAGGTTGGTCCTGTGTAACGTCGGATGGCAGGGGTTGGAGGTACCCAGTGGGTACCCAAACGCTGTGCTGGGTGCACCAGTTGGTGGATCATTGAAGCGGCGAACGTCGATTCGAAAGCCGGGCAGTATGAGCGCGATCATTGAGGTTCCGGGGCCGGGAGCAAACGTCAGGGTGCTCCGTGACGAACGCGGCTGGAAGCAAGAGGAGCTGGCGCGGCGCGCCGGGTTGTCCAGGCCGCATATCGGAAAGATCGAACGCGGCGAGCGGACGCTGACGCAGGGCGTGGCCGCCGCACTGGCGCGCGCATTCGGCGTCAGCCTTGAAGTGGTCTTGGGATCGACACCGGTGGTCGGCGCCGAGGACTCACTGAAGGCCCTCAACTCGGTGATTCGGCGATTCGACCTTCCGGCCGAATCCACGGCGAGCGCGGAACAACTCAGGGCAGCCCTGGCCGAGATGTCGGAAATTCGAGGGAACGCCGACCTCGGCCTGGTACTCCTGAAGCTTCCGCCGCTTGTGGCGGAAGTGACGAACTACGCTCACAGGACGGGAACGCCGGAGGCGTGGGCCATGGTGGCGGAGGCGTACTCGTGCGTCTACTGGCTCGCCGCGCGCCACCGTTGGATGACCCTGGCCGACTTGGCCGTCACGAAGCAAAAAATCGCCGCACAACAGGCCGACCCGGTAACGCTCGCGGTCGCCGCCAGGGATGAAGCCGGGGTCTACCTGAACCACGGGGAATTCGAGGACGGCCTGGCCGTTGTCGACCGTGCCATCACTCAAGTGGAGCGTGGGGAAGCCAACAGGTTCGAGCGCTCCTACGCTCTGGGAACACTGCACCTCCGGGGACTGACACTGGCCGGGCGACTGGGAGACCGGCGTACGGCCGACCGCCATATCGAGGAAGCCTGGAATCTCGCCGAGGATTTCGGCCGGGACGTCAGCCGCGCCGGAGGACTTCACTTCGGACCGCAGAACACGGCGGTTCATGTCGTCGCGACGTGCAGCGACCTGCGGAGGTACACCGACGCCATCGCGGTCATGCAGGATCTCACCAAGGATCCGGCACGGCGGCCGTTGACGCTTCCCGCCACACGAACCAGCCCGATGTACATGAACACCGCCCGTTCCAAGCTGGCGCTGGGTGATCGGGAAGGGGCGCTTGAGGATCTGGAGAAGGCGTGGAGCATCGCTCCTCAAATGGCGAAGGTACACCCCACCAGCCAGGAGCTCATCCGCGTACTCACGACGCTGCACAAGCGGAGCAACCCGCGGCTCGTCAGGCTCGCCCGAAAAGCCGAAATCGAATTCTGACCGCCTCCTGACGAACACGCGAACCCCCTTCGAAAGGCACCGCATGACGGGCAAAGCACACACCGACGGAACGGCCGGCTTCCTGATGGAGGTAGGCATGCTGAAGCGCGCCAAGCGGTCCGGGTGGTGGATCGCCGGGGTGAAGGACCCGGAGTCGATCGCGGAGCACTCGTTCCGGACGGGGATCATCGGCTCCGTGCTGGCCATGATGGAGGGTGCCGATCCCGCGCGGGTGGCGCTCATGTGCCTCTTCCACGACACACAGGAAACGCGCGTCGGGGACATCCCGCACATCGGGCGGCGTTACCTGACCGCCACGTCCAACGAGAACGTGACCGCCGACCAGGTGTCGGCCGCCCACCCGGCCGTCAGGGAAGGCGTCCAGCGCATCGTCGACGAGTACGAGAACGGGACCGGGCTGGAGGTTCTGTGTGCCCATGACGCCGACAAGTTGGAGTGTCTGATTCAGGCGGTGGAATACCGCGAGCAGGGCTACCAGAACGTGCAGAACTGGATCGACACCAGCCGCGCCAAACTCAAGACGGCGTCGGCACAATCCCTCGCCGAGGCAGCTCTGCGGATGACGTCGGTGCAGTGGCAGGAGACCTACCTCCGTTGACTTCCCCGGGGCCTCCCCCAGTCCCGCCCCTCCCCCCTGGCCAGGCCGCCGTCCGGCGGCAGAAGGAGGTCGAGCGCGTGCCCCGCACCATTTCTCTGGACGCTTTCGGGAAACTGTTCGAGGTCTTCGAGCACAGCGCGTGGCGGCTTGAGACCCGGACGCGGTACGCCTCCGACGAGGCGACCGACACATACGCCCAGTTCCTGAAGGGCGAGCCTCCGCAATGGGATCTCACCACTCCCTGGTCCGTCACCATTCGGAAGAAGACTTCGCGTGGGGCGAGGGTCGGCCGAGTGCGCGTCGTCGATGATCCGCCGACTCCGGGCCAGCGCTACCTCCTGGCGCACGCCGAGAAGAACATCGCGCTCGGCGAGGACATCCGCCACCTGTGGCGCACGGACGCTGAGCAACGGAATCTGCCCACTGAGGACTTCTGGATCTTCGACTCCCGTCTGGTCGCCCTGCTCAACTTCGACGAGGCCGACGACCTCACCGACGTCGAGCTGATCACCGAACCAGCAGAGGTCAGCCGTTACTCTCAAGTATGGGAAAGGGCCTGGCATTACGCGATCGAACACGCGGTATTCACAGCCGAACTCGGCGCCACCGAGTAGCCGTTAGCTTGTACCGGTGAGCAACGGCTTCCAGAGGCCCGCGAAGCTCTCGGAGCACGGATCTCTCGGATACGGTGAGCGCGGGCGCGGGCCGGGTCCGACCGTGGGTGGGCCCCCAGCCCCGACCTTTCACCGTTTCCTACGGGGGCGAGCACCCGCACCCCCGAAACCGCGCTCCGCGCGGTTGTCCTCAAACGCCGGACGGGCTGATATGCGGCGCAGCCGCAATAAGCACACCTCTCAGGCCGCCGTCAACCGTCGCATGGTGGTGAGGAGTTCCTCCGGCGGGCGGATGGAGAACTGCTTCGTCTCGTGGTCGATCGCCGTCAGCGAGGTCAGGGTGCCGTCCCGCCACCAGTAGACCCGGGGCGAGATGCAGTCGCCGGGGTTGTCCTGGTACGCGCCGAGGCCGAACGCCGCCAGGTCGTTGACCGCGCTGACCACCGTCCCGTCCACGATGGGGTGGAAGGCGAGGTTGTGCTTGCTCGGGACGGTGACGAGGACGCCCTCGGCGGGCGGGGCCTGGCCGGTCACTTCGCGGACCAGTTCGTCCAGGACGAGGAGCTTGCTCGCGGCGTGCGCCGAGCCGGCGCCCACGATGTAGAGGACCGTCCCGTCGGGCCGGTCCAGCCGGTCGCTGCCCATGGGGAGCGCCGCGAGGTTGGCGCGGGCCAGAGCGCGCAGGGCCTCGGGGTCGCCGTCCGCCGCCACGCCCTTGTCGTCGAGGAGGACGATCGAGTCGGGGGTGTCGAGGGCGATGCCCTCCACCAGCCCCTCGGCCACCGGGCGGAGGTACCCGAAGGCGTGCCGGACCTCGGCGGGGACGTGGGTGTCGGAGAGCAGGCGCAGCAACGGTTGGTGCGGGAGTGACGTCATGGCGTCAGCCTAGGCGTGCCGCCATGACGTCCTCCCAAGCCCCCTCAGGCGCCCACCCCGAGCGCCTCCTCCCGCCCCGCGCCGCCCGCGAACGTCCGCCACAGTGCCGCGTAACGGCCGTCCAAGGCCAGGAGTTCGGCGTGCGTGCCGTCTTCCACGACCCGGCCCCCGTCCAGGACGACCACCCGGTCCGCCCGCGCCGCCGTCGTCAGGCGGTGGGCGACGACGAGCGTCGTACGCCGGCCCGCCAGCCGGTCCGTGGCCTCGTTGACCAGCGCCTCCGTGGCGAGGTCGAGCGCGGCCGTCGCCTCGTCCAGCAGCAGCACGTCCGGATCGACGAGTTCCGCCCGCGCCAGCGCGATCAACTGGCGCTGGCCGGCGGACAGGTTGCGGCCGCGCTCGGCGACCGGGTGGAGGTAGCCGCCGTCCAGGGTGGCGATCATCGGGTGGGCGCCCACCGCCCGCGCCGCCGCCTCCACCTCGGCGTCGGACGCGTCCGGCCGGCCGTAGGCGATGGCGTCGCGGACCGTGCCGGGGAAGAGGTAGGGCTCCTGGGGGACGACGCCCAGGCGGTGGTGGTACGCGACCGGGTCCAGCTCGCGCAGGTCGTTCCCGTCCACCAGGACCGCTCCCGACGTCGGGTCGTAGTAGCGGGCGACCATCTTGACCAGCGTGGACTTGCCCGCCCCCGTCTCGCCGACGAAGGCGACCGTCTGGCCGGCCGGGATGGTCAGGTCGATGCCGCTGAGGGCCTGGGCGCGACCGCCCGCACCCTCCTCGGCGGTGCCGTAGCGGAAGTGCACGTCGTCGAAGACGATCTCACCGCGCAGCTTCCGCACCGGACGCGGATCCTCCGCCACCGGCGTCGACGTCCGCTCCCGCAGCAGCGCCTGGATCCGGCCCAGCGACACCGTCGCCTGCTGGTAGCCGTCGAAGACCTGCGAGAGCTGCTGCACGGGGGCGAAGAACAGGTCGATGTACAGCAGGTAGGCGACCAGCGCGCCCGTCGTCAGCGTGCCGTCGTCCACCCTCCCCGCGCCGACGATCAGCACCGCCGCCGACGCCACCGACGACAGGAGCTGGACGAACGGGAAGTACACCGAGATCAGCCACTGGCCGCGCACCCGCGCCCGCCGGTAGTCGTCGCTCCGCTCGGCGAACCGGTCGGCGCCCGCCTCCTCGCGGCGGTACGCCTGCACGATCCGCAGGCCGGCGACGCTCTCCTGGAGGTCGGCGTTGACGAGGCCGACCCGCTCCCGGGCGAGTTCGTACGCCTTGACGCTCTGCCGCCGGAAGAAGACCGTGCCGACGACGAGCAGCGGCAGCGTCGCGAAGACCACCAGGGCCAACTGCACGTCGATGACGAGGAGCGCCACCAGGATGCCGAGGAAGGTGAGGACCGAGACGACCGCCGTGACCAGCCCGGTCTGGAGGAACGTCGACAGGGCGTCCACGTCCGTCGTCATCCGAGTCATGATCTTGCCGGTGAGCTCGCGCTCGTAGTAGTCGAGGCCGAGCCGCTGGAGCTGCGCGAAGATCTTCAACCGCAGGGAGTAGAGGATCCGTTCGCCGGTCCGGCCCGTCATCCGGGTCTCGCCGACCTGCGCCGCCCACTGGGCGAGGACGACGAGCAGCGCCAGCCCGGACGCCGCCCACACCGCGCCGAGCGCCATCCGCTCCACGCCCTGGTCGATGCCGTGCCGGATCAGCACCGGCAGCAGCAGCCCGGCGACCGCGTCCACCGCCACCAGCAGCAGGCTCACCGCCAGCGGCGCGCCGAAGCCGCGCAGCAACTGCCGCAGGCCGTACGCCTCCTCGGGCTTGGCGGCCCGCTCCTCGTCGATGTCCGGGGTGTCGGTGGCCGGCGGCAGCGCCGCGACCTTGGCGAGGAGTTCGGGGGTGGCGGGCATGCCGGTGAGGGAGCCGTGCGGATCGTCCGCTTCCGCCGAGTCGTCCCGCTTCCAGAGCGCGGGGGTGACGCCGTCCACGCGGCTGTCCGCCTCGTCCTCGACGGTGTCGACGGGCGGTTCCGTCGCGCCCGCCGGGTCCTTGGCGACGCCGCCCAGCTCGTCGGGGTCGGTCAGCAGCAGCCGGTAGAGGGCGCACCGCTCCTGGAGCTCGTCCGCCGTGCCGACGTCGACGAGCCGGCCGCCGTCCAGCACCGCGATCCGGTCGGCGAGGCCGAGGGTGGACGCCCGGTGGGCGATCAGCAGCGTCGTCCGGCCGGCCATCACGCCGCGCAGCGCCTCGTGGATCTCGTGCTCGACGCGCGCGTCGACCGCCGAGGTGGCGTCGTCGAGGAGGAGCAGCCGGGGGTCGGCGAGGATCGCGCGGGCGAGGGCGATGCGCTGGCGCTGGCCGCCGGAGAGGGTCAGGCCCTGCTCGCCGACCTTGGTGTCGTAGCCCTCGGGCAGCGCCGAGATGAAGCCGTCGGCCTGCGCGGCCCGGGCGGCGGTGCGCACCTGCTCGTCGGTGGCGCCGGGCAGGCCGAACGCGATGTTGTCGCGGACGCTGTCGGAGAACAGGAAGCTGTCCTCGGGCACCAGCCCGATCGCGGCCCGCAGCGAGGCGTGGGTGAGGTCGCGGACGTCGTGGCCGCCGATCCGGACGGCCCCGGACGTCACGTCGTAGAAGCGCGGGAGCAGCAGGGACAGCGTCGACTTGCCGCTGCCGGAGGCGCCGACGACGGCGAGCGTCTCGCCGGGCTCGATCCGCAGCGTCACGCCGTCCAGCACGGGCCGGGAAGGGTCGTAGCCGAACGAGACGTCGTCGAACTCGACGGTCGCGGGCGCGTCCGCGGGGAGCTCGTGGGCGTCGGGGCGCTCGTCGATGACGGGCTCGGTGTCGATCAGTTCGAGGACGCGCTCGACGCCGGCGCGGGCCTGCTGCCCGACGGTGAGGATCATCGTCAGCATCCGGACCGGGCCGACGAGCTGCGCGAGGTAGGTGGAGAAGGCGACGAACGTGCCGAGGGTGATCTGTCCGCGCGTCGCCAGCCAGCCGCCGAGCGCCAGCATGGCCACCTGGCCGAGCGCGGGGACGGCCTGGAGGGCGGGGGTGTAGCGGGAGTTGAGCCGGACCGTGCGCAGCCGCCCGGCGAACAGCCGGCGGCTGACCTTCCGGAGCTTTTCGCTCTCCTGGGCCTCCTGCCCGAAGCCCTTGACGACCCGGACGCCGCCGACGGCGCCGTCCACCACACCGGCGACGGCGGCGGCCTGCCCCTGGGCGTACCAGGTGGCGGGGAAGAGCTTGACGCGGCTGCGGGAGGCGAGGAACCACAGGGCGGGGGCGACGGCCAGCGCCACGACGGTGAGCAGCGGCGAGAGGACCGCCATCACGACCAGCGAGATCAGGAACAGCAGGATGTTGCCGATCATCATCGGCAGCATGAACAGCAGGCCCTGGATCAGCTGGAGGTCGCTGGTGGCGCGGCCGACGACCTGCCCGGTGGAGAGCTCGTCCTGCCGCTTGCCGTCCAGCCGGGCGATGGACGCGTACATCTCGGTACGCAGGTCGTGCTGGACGTCGAGCGCGAGCCGGCCGCCGTAGTAGCGGCGGACGTAGGTGAGGCCGTAGACGACGACCGCGGCGACGATGAGCAGGGTGGCCCAGGGGGCCAGGGGGCGGTGGTGACCACCGATGACGTCATCGATGATCACCTTGGGTATGAGCGGGACGAGGGCCGTGACGGCCATGCCGCCCAGCGAGGAGCCCAGCGCCAGCAGCACGGCCCGCCGGTACCGCCAGCAGTAGCCGGCGAGGCGCCTGGCCCAGCCCGGCTCCTCCGGACGCCCGTCACCGCGTCCGTTCGTACGCCCGTCACCGCGTCCGCCCGTACGACCGTCGTCGCGTCCCCGCGCGCGTATGTCCGCGCGCTGCTCCGCCTTCTCCGCCACCCGGGTCCTCCCGACTCGTACGCCTTACCGGAAGGCGCCAACGCCGGGAGCGGCGGATTTCATCCCGCCGTAACGAACGCCGTGACGATCGCCGTGACGATCGCCGTGACGGACGCCGTGACGGACGGGGACGGCACCCCGGCCCGATCAGCCCTGCGAACGCGCCGCCGCGATCTGCCGCGACATGATCGTCGTCAGCTCGTACGCCGTGTGGGACGCGGCCACGGCCGTGATCTCGGCATGGTCGTACGCGGGGGCGACCTCGACGACGTCCGCGGAGACCAGGTTGCAGGAGGCCAGGCCGCGCAGGATCTCCAGCAGCTCGCGGGAGGTCATGCCGCCCGCCTCGGGGGTGCCGGTGCCGGGGGCGTGCGCCGGGTCGAGGCAGTCGATGTCGATCGAGATGTACAGCGGGCGGTCGCCGATGCGCTGCCGCAGCTGGTCGGCGACCTCGTCGGCGCCCCGGCGGTAGACGTCGGCCGAGGTGACGATGCCGAAGCCCATCTTCTCGTCGTCCGTCAGGTCCTGCTTGCCGTACAGCGGGCCGCGGGTGCCGACGTGGGAGAGGGCGGAGGTGTCGAGGATGCCCTCCTCGACGGCCCGGCGGAACGGAGTGCCGTGGGTGTACTCGGCACCGAAGTAGGTGTCCCAGGTGTCCAGGTGCGCGTCGAAGTGGAGGAGCGCGACCGGACCGTGCTTCTTGGCGACCGAGCGGAGCAGCGGCAGCGCGATGGTGTGGTCGCCGCCGAGCGTCATCATGCGGGCGCCGGTGCCGAGGATGTCGTCGGCCGCGGCCTCGATCGTCTCGACGGCCTCGTTGATGTCGAACGGGTTGGCGGCGATGTCACCGGCGTCCGCGACCTGCGCGAGGGCGAACGGCGACGCGTCCTGCGCCGGGTTGTAGGGGCGCAGCAGCCGGGACGCCTCGCGGATGGCGTTGCCGCCGAAGCGGGCGCCGGGGCGGTAGGAGACGCCGGTGTCGAAGGGCACGCCGACGACGGCGACGTCGGCCGTGCCGACCTCGTCGAGCCGGGGCAGCCGGGCGAAGGTCGCCGGTCCGGCGTAGCGCGGGATACGGGACGAGTCGACGGGGCCGCGCGGTTCACGGGGGGCGTCGGTGGTCATGCGGGGAGCCTCTCGGATCGCTGCCTGGGACGTTCCCGAGGGTAGGCAGGGGGCGGGTTTCCGCACATGTACGGAACTGTGCGTCCGGCCTCTTCTCTTGGACACGGCGTCCATCGCGGGCCGGGGGAGACCGCGGCCCGGCGGGCGGGGAGAATGCCCTCATGCCGACGCCGCAGACCGTACCCACCCGAGCCGAGCTGTTCGACCACCTCGTCAGGACGCGCATCGCGGGGGTCGTCGCGACGCCCCGCCAGAACAGTCTCGACCACTACCGCCGGCTCGCGCACGGCGACCGGCTGTACTGGCTGGGCGTGGAGCTGGGCGACCGCTGGACGGACGAGCAGGACGTGCTGGCCGTCATGGCCGAGCGCTGCGGGGTCAGCGACGACCCGGCGCTGCGGTCCGGGCAGGACGCCATCGACCCGGAGCTGACGCTCGCCGCGCTGGAGCGGGCGGCCGTGTGCCTGCGCAAGGCGGCGGAGGCGCGGCAGCGCGTGCTGTTCGCCACCGGCCACCCCGGCGGGCTGCTGGACGTGCACCGGACGACGGCCGCGGCCCTGCGCGCCGCCGGCTGCGAGATCGTCTCGGTGCCGGGCGGGCTGCGGGCGGACGAGGGCTCGGTGTACCAGGTCGCCGACGTGGCGGTGTTCGAGCGCGGGGCCACGCTGTGGCACACCCACTCCCCCGCCCCGATGGCGGCGGTCCTGGACGGGCTGGAGCGGGAGGGCCACCCGCTGCCGGACCTGGTGGTCGCGGACCACGGGTGGGCGGGGTGCGCGGCGCAGCGCGGGATCGACACGGTCGGCTTCGCGGACTGCAACGATCCGGCGCTGTTCCTGGCGGAGGCGGAGGGGGTGCTGCGGGTGGCGGTGCCGCTCGACGACCATGTCGTCGATCCTCGGTTCTACGAGCCGATGACGGCGTACTTGCTGGACGCGGCGGGGCTGCCGGCGGCTGGGTGACGCTTCCCCGGCCCCGCCCCTTCACCGTTTCTTGCGGGGGCCGGCCCCCGCAAGAAACGGTGAAGG
>NZ_JBPQTX010000146.1:0-16717 GCF_051386555.1 Streptomyces sp. URMC 126 | reverse complement strand
GGGCGTGGAGGGCGTGGGGGCCATCGGGGGGTCAGATCCGGTATCCGGAGCCGGGGACCGTGACGATCACGGGCGGCTCGCCGAGCTTGCGGCGCAGCGTCATGACGGTGACGCGGACGACGTTGGTGAAGGGGTCCGTGTTCTCGTCCCAGGCCTTCTCCAGCAGTTGCTCGGCGGAGACCACGGCACCTTCGCTGCGCATCAGCACCTCCAGCACCGCGAACTCCTTGGGCGCCAGCTGCACCTCGCGTCCGTCGCGGAACACCTCGCGGCGATTGGGGTCGAGCCGGATGCCGGCCCGCTCCAGGACGGGCGGCAGGGCGACGGTGGTGCGCCGGCCCAGCGCCCGGACGCGGGCGATCAGCTCGCTGAAGGCGAAGGGCTTGGGCAGGTAGTCGTCGGCGCCGATCTCCAGGCCCTCGACGCGGTCGCTGACGTCGCCGGAGGCGGTGAGCATCAGGATGCGGGTGGCCAGCTGGAGCTCGACGACCTTGCGGCAGACGTCGTCGCCGTGGACCAGCGGCAGGTCGCGGTCGAGGACGACCACGTCGTAGTCGTTGACGGCGATGCGCTCCAGGGCGGCGGCCCCGTCGTACACGACGTCGACGGCCATGGCCTCCCGGCGCAGTCCGGTGGCGACGGCATCGGCGAGCAGCTGCTCGTCCTCGACGACGAGTACGCGCACGGGTCTTCCTTCCTCAGGGGCCCGACGGGCCTGGGGTACGGGGGTGGTTCCGGCGGGCCCCGCGGGCAGGCGGGACGGCCACCGGTGGTCCCTCCATCCTGCCCCGAACACCGATAAACCGGCTGTAAGGGGCTCCGGGCGGCTCGCGGAGGCGGGTTCCCGTCCGTTTGCGGACGGGAGGTTTCCGCGTGGACAGGGGTGGGGAAGACGTCTGCACACCCGCGATCACGACCCCCGTAATGCGGTGCGCCATGACCGCGCGGCACCGTGGGGGACCACCACGCACGTGATCGTCTTCCCCGGCTCCCAACCGGGGAACCCCCCGGCACACCCCCGTGCCACCGAGCCGACCCAGGAGGGGGCGCAGCATGGACGCGTTCACCGCCGGCATTCTGCAGCGCATAGAGACCACGCGGAGTGATCTCGACCGGGCCCGCCGCAGCGGAGACGACTTTCTCGCCGACATGGAACAGGCGGAGCTGGACGACCTGCACCGCCTCGCCGCGGAGCATGGCGTCGAGGTCAGCGCCGCCTGACCCTTGACCCGCGACGGACGGGTGGAGCGCCCCGGTGCCTCGTGCACCGGGGCCCTCCGCCGTGTGGGCCCGCGGCCCGCCGGGCGCCGGGCTCGGCCTCAGTCCTGCCAGGCGCCCAGCTCCTCCAGGCGGGCCTGGAGGGGCTCGAAGAAGCCGGGCGGGGCGGCGACGGTGAGCTCGCCGGAGGCGGGGGCGCCGGGGCGGCCGCCGGTGAGCGCCCCCGCCTCGCGGGCGACGAGGTCGCCGGCCGCGAGGTCCCAGGGGTTGAGGCCGCGCTCGTAGTAGCCGTCGAGCCGGCCGCAGGCCACGTCGCAGAGGTCGATGGCGGCGGAGCCGCCGCGCCGGATGTCCCGGACCTCGGGCAGCAGCCTGCGGACCACCTCGGCCTGGGCGGCGCGGCGGGCGGTGAGGTAGCCGAAGCCGGTGCCGAGGAGCGCCTGCTCGAAGGCGGGGGCGGGGCGGACGCGCAGCCGGCGGTCGCCGAGCCAGGCGCCCTCGCCGAGGACGGCCCGGTAGGTCTCGCCGCGCAGCGGCGCGGCCACCACGCCGACGACGGTCTCGCCGGCGTATTCGGCGGCTATGGAGACCGACCAGGACGGCAGGCCGTAGAGGTAGTTCACCGTGCCGTCGAGGGGGTCGATCACCCAGCGCACCCCGCTGGTGCCGGGCGTGCTGGCGCCTTCCTCCCCCAGCACGCCGTCGTCGGGCCGGTGCTCGGCGAGGTAGCCGGTGATCAGTTTCTCGGAGGCGAGGTCCATCTCGGTGACGACGTCGATGGGGCTGGTCTTGGTGGCGGCCACCCCGAGGTCGGCGGGGCGGCCGTCCCTGAGCAGCGCGCCGGCCCGCTCGGCGGCCTCCAGGGCCACGGTGAGCAGCTCGGCCTTGAGGGCGTCGGTGGGGGCGTTCACGGGTGCTCCTTGCCTGGTGCTGGTGGGGGTGCGGGCCGCGCGGGTCACGCGTAGGGGCTGTCCGCGCCGGCCGCGGCGGGGCGCGGCGCCCGGGCCGGGCAGCAGCCGACGGGGCAGAGGTCGTGCGAGGGGCCGAGGGCGCCCAGCGCGCAGCGCTCGGGCCGCTCGCCGCGCTCGGTGGCGGCCCGCTCCAGGACCAGCTCGCGGACGGCGGCGGCGAACCGCGGGTCGGCGCCGACGGTCGCCGCGCGGGCGACGGGCAGGCCGAGCTCGACGGCCTTGGCCTTGGCCTCGGTGTCGAGGTCGTACTTGACCTCCATGTGGTCGGAGACGAAGCCGATGGGGATCATCACCACCGCGGGGGCGCCCTCGGCGTGCACCGCCTCCAGGTGGTCGCAGATGTCGGGTTCCAGCCACGGGATGTGCGGGGCGCCGCTGCGGGACTGGTAGACGAGCCGCCAGGGGCGGTCGGTGCCGGTCTCCGCGCGCACGGCGTCGGCGATGGTCCGGGCCACGTCGAGGTGCTGGGCGACGTAGGCGCCGCCGTCGCCGTGGTCCTCCGCCGGGCCGGAGGTGTCGGCGGCGGCCGTGGGGATGGAGTGGGTGGTGAAGGCGAGGTGCGCGCCGGCCCGGACGTCCTCGGGCAGCTCCGCGAGGGCCGCCAGGGTGGCGTCGATCATGGGGCGGACGAAGCCGGGGTGGTTGAAGTAGTGCCGCAGCTTGTCGACGCGCGGGACGGGGAGCCCCTCGGCCTCCAGCGTGGCCAGCGCGTCGGCCAGGTTCTCCCGGTACTGGCGGCAGCCGGAGTAGGAGGCGTACGCGCTGGTGGCGAGGGTCAGCACCCGGCGCCGGCCGTCGTGGACCAGCTCGCGGAGGGTGTCGGTCAGATACGGCGCCCAGTTGCGGTTGCCCCAGTACACCGGCAGGTCGACGCCGCTCGCCGCGAGCTCCTCGCGCAGGGCGCGCAGCAGCTCGCGGTTCTGGTCGTTGATGGGGCTGACGCCGCCGAACAGGAAGTAGTGCTGCCCGACCTCCTTGAGCCGCTCGCGGGGGATGCCCCGGCCACGCGTCACGTTCTCCAGGAACGGGACGACGTCGTCCGGGCCCTCGGGGCCGCCGAAGGAGAGCAACAGCAGGGCGTCGTACGGGGCGTGGGCTGGCTGATCCGACATGGTGACGATCCTGCCACCCCCCACTGACAGCCGCGTCACCCGGCACCGCCGGCCGGAAGGCGGGAGTCCCGGAAGCGATGGGAAATACCGCGCGGCGAACAGAGGTTCCCCCGTAGCCTGTATGGGCCATCGAAGTCCCCTGGTGCACCCTCGTTCCAGAACCGTTCATTCCTCTTTTCAGGGCGGAGCCGGATTGTCCAGTCCGTATCGCGCGATCTTCGCCGCACCCGGGGCCAAGGGCTTCTCCGCGGCCGGTCTTCTCGGCCGTATGCCGCTGTCGATGATGGGCATCGGCATCGTGACCATGGTCTCGGAGCTCACCGGCGAGTACGGGCTGGCAGGAGCGCTCTCCGCGGCGCTGGCCCTGGCCACCGCCGCGATGGGGCCCCAGGTCTCACGGCTGGTCGACCGGTACGGGCAGCGGCGGGTGATGCGTCCGGTGACCCTGTTCTCCCTGGTGGGCACGGGGTTCCTGCTGCTGGCCGCGCAGTTGCGATGGCCGCACTGGACGCTCTTCGTCTTCGTGCTCGCCACCGGCGCGGTGCCCAGCGTGGGGTCGATGGTCCGGGCCCGCTGGGCGGCCCTCTACCGCGACTCCCCGAGCGATCTGCACACCGCGTACTCCGCGGAGTCCGTGATCGACGAGCTCGTGTTCATCGTCGGCCCGATCCTCGCCATCGGCCTGTCCACCGGCTGGTTCCCGGAGGCCGGGCCGCTGCTGGCCGGCGTCTTCCTGCTGGTCGGCGTCTTCTGGCTGACCGCGCAGCGGGCCACCGAGCCGGTCCCGGCCGGTGCGGCGCACGGCCGTGCCGGCAGCGCCCTGCGCTCGGGCGGCCTCCGGGTCCTCGTGGGGGCCTCCGTCGCGATGGGTGCCCTGTTCGGCTCGATAGAGGTGGTCACCGTCGCCTTCGCCGAGGAGCTCGGCCACAAGGCGCTGTCCAGCGTGGTGCTGGCCGTCTGGGCGCTCGGCTCGTGCCTCGCGGGCACGGTGTTCGGCCTGCTCCGCCCCAAGGGCGACCCGGCCCGCCGCTGGCTCGTCGGGGTCTGTCTGATGGCCGTGAGTATGATCCCCCTCCAACTGGTCGGGAACCTGCCGTCCCTGGCCGTCGCGCTCTTCTTCGCGGGCCTGGCCATCGCACCCACGATGGTCACCACCATGGCCCTGGTCGAGCGGAACGTACCGCGCGCCAACCTCACCGAGGGCATGACCTGGACGAGCACCGGGATGGCCGTCGGGGCGGCGCTCGGCTCGTCCGCCGCCGGTGCGCTGGTGGACGCCGCGGGGGCCGGCACGGGGTACGCCGTACCCGGTGCGGCGGGGGCGCTGGCGGCCGTCGGGGCGTTCCTCGGGTACCGCCGGCTGCGGTCGGCGCCGGAGGAGCGGGTCTCCCGGCGCACCGGGACGTCCGTCCCGCGGCCTAGGGGAGGGTCTGGCGCACATGACGCGAACACCAGCGAGGACTCCGGCACGAACAAGCGTGTGGCGTAACTGGGCGGGGAACGTCACCGCCTTCCCGGACCGGACGGTGACCCCGGGGTCGGTCCCCGAGCTGGCCCGGGTGGTCGCGGCCGCGGCCGCCGACGGGCTGCGGGTGAAGGCCGTCGGCTCGGGTCACTCGTTCACCGCCGCCGCGGTGACGGACGGGGTGCTGATACGCCCGCACCGGCTGGCGGGCATACGGTCCGTCGACCGGGCGGCCGGCACGGTGACCGTCGGGGCCGGCACCCGGCTCGCCGATCTGAACCGGGCGCTGTCCGCTCAGGGCCTGTCGCTGACGAACATGGGCGACATCATGGAGCAGACGGTCTCCGGCGCCGTCAACACCGGCACCCATGGCACCGGCCGCGACTCGGCCTCGATCGCCGCCCAGGTCCGGGCCCTGGAACTGGTCACCGCGGACGGCTCGGTGCTCACCTGCTCGGCGACGGAACACCCCGAGGTCTTCGCGGCGGCCCGGGTCGGCCTGGGCGCGCTCGGCGTGATCACCGCGCTCACCTTCGCCGTGGAGCCGGAGTTCCTGCTCACGGCGTGCGAGGAACCGATGCCCTTCGACCGGGTCACGGCCGAGTTCGACCGGCTCGCGACGGAGAACGAGCACTTCGAGTTCTACTGGTTCCCGCACACCGAGTGCTGCACCACCAAGCGCAACAACCGCAGCACCGGCCCCGCCGCGCCGCTCGGCCGGCTCGGCGCCTGGGTGGACGACGAACTGCTGTCGAACGGCCTGTTCGGCGTGGTCTGCGCGGTGGGCCGGGCGGTGCCCGCGGCGGTGCCCTCCATCGCCCGCGTCACCGGCCGCGCCCTGTCCGCACGCACGTACACCGACATCCCGTACCGGGTCTTCACCAGCCCCCGCCGGGTCCGCTTCGTGGAGATGGAGTACGCCCTGCCGCGCGAGGCCGCCGTCGCGGCGCTGCGCGAGCTGCGGACGGTCATCGAACGGCGGCGGCTGCGGGTGGCCTTCCCCGTGGAGGTGCGGACCGCCCCGGCGGACGACGTCTGGCTGTCGACCGCCTCCGGGCGCGACACCGTCTACCTCGCGGTGCACATGTACCGGGGCGCGCCGTACCGGGCGTACTTCTCGGCGGCGGAGGAGATCATGACCGCGCACGGCGGCCGGCCGCACTGGGGGAAGCTGCACGGCCGGGACGCCGCCTACCTGGCCGGGGTCTACCCGCGGTTCGCGGACTTCGCGGCCGTACGGGACCGGCTGGACCCGGACCGGGTGTTCGGCAACCCGTACCTGCGGCGCGTGCTCGGCGACTGAGCGCGACGGGAGGGCCGAGGGTGGCGGCCCTCCCGCTCCGGGGCGCGCGGCCCAGGAGCGGGAGGGCGGGGATCAGGCCCCACTTCCCTTCTCGCCCGCCGGCGGGGGCGCGCTCGCGCCGCCCTTGCCCTCGGCCGTGCCGCCCTGGCCCCCGCTCTGACCCGCGGCGGGCGAGCCGCCCGGGTCGGGGGTCCGGTCCGGGGTCGCCGAGCCGCCGCCGGACGGGGTCTTCCCCGGGTCCGGCGTCTGCCCGCCGGACCCGCCGGCGGGCCGGGAGGCGTCGGGCGACGGCGACGCGCCGCCCTTGTCCTCGCCGCCGGCCCCGGAGGTGCCGGTACCCGGCGAACTCGACGGTTCACGGCTCCCGTCGCCGTCGGTGTCCGACCCGGTACCGGAAGAGCCTTCCCGGCCCTTCTCCCCCTTGTCCCCGTTCTCGCCCTTCTCCCCCTTCTTCTCGCCGCCCTTGTGGTCGTCGGTGTTCCGATGGTCGGAGGTGCCCCGCTGGAACGTCCGCAGGATCGTCGTGCTGTCCTTCGCGCCGTCGGCGCTCTGCCCGGACACCAGCTCGACCGCCGTCACCGCGCCCATGGCCAGGACGAAGACCGCGCCGGCGGCCAGAAGCGGACGCTTCCAGCCGCGCCACCGGGTGCCGTGCGTCGTGCCGGCCGAGAACTCCCCGGAAAACCTTTCGGAGCCGTGAACGGGGTGCGCACTGTCGTACGCGCCGGGGTACGCCCCGGCGTGCGCTTCCGGCAGCATCCGCGTCGCGTCCTCGTCACCGTCCGTGCCGATCCCCGCGAGCAACCGGGTGCGGTCGGGATCCGGCGGCAGCGAGGCGGCGGGAGGTCCGGCCGGGAGGTCGGAGACGTCGGCGGCACGCGCCCGGCCGACCGCCCGCTCGGCGTGGTCAAGCGGGACCTGACGCAGGCGGGGCCGCGCGGCCTGGACGGCCACGTCGCGCACCTGTTCGCCGGTCCGTCTGAACAGGTGCTGGAAGACCGTGCCACCCGTGGTGGCGACCACGCTGACGACGCCGGCGCCGATCACCGTGCCGTAGACCCCGAGCTTGCCGGCGAGCAGGGCGGCGATCACCGCGGCCAGCGCACTGCCCGCCACCTGGGCGACGCTCAAGTCCAGGCGTTTGGCCTTGGCCTTTGCGCCACTTTCGGCTTTGTCGTCCATCTCCAGCCTCTGTCGAACCTTTCGTGCCTCTTGCACTGGGAAGGGACATTCGAGCGTAACGAACAGTTCCGAATCCGGTGATTGTGTGAACCTCGCCACCCGTGGGAAGGTCTCCGGCGCAAGAGGGGGCAATCAACTCCCTTGCCGGACGTGAACATCGATGGCGCGCCGCTCCACCCCCAGTGGTCCGAATGGAGTACTGTGGCGAGCCCGGCCCCGGTATCCCGTCCGGTTGCCCGGACCCAACGGGAGGGGCCCGGGCGGCTCTCGCCCCGTCAACTCGGCAATGTTGTGGCAGGCTGCTACCCGGGCAGGCCACACTCGACCAGCGGAAGCAGCGACGCACGTGACGTCGGCAGGCACCACCCGGGAGGTCCCCATGCCCGAACTGCGTGTCGTGGCCGTCTCCAACGACGGCACACGGCTGGTGCTCAAGGCTGCGGACAGCACGGAGTACACCCTTCCCATCGACGAGCGGCTGCGCGCCGCCGTGCGCAACGACCGCGCACGCCTGGGGCAGATCGAGATCGAGGTGGAGAGCCACCTCAGGCCCCGCGACATCCAGGCCCGGATCCGGGCCGGCGCCTCCGCCGAGGAGGTCGCGCAGCTCGCCGGCATCCCCGTCGAACGGGTGCGCCGCTTCGAGGGCCCGGTCCTCGCGGAGCGCGCCTTCATGGCCGAGCGCGCCCGCAAGACCCCCGTGCGCCGCCCCGGCGAGAGCACCGGGCCGCAGCTCGGTGAGGCCGTCGCGGAGCGACTGCTGCTGCGGGGCGCCGAGAAGGACACCGCCCAGTGGGATTCCTGGCGGCGCGACGACGGCACCTGGGAAGTACTGCTGGTCTACCGCGTGGCCGGTGAGCCCCGGGCCGCGAGCTGGACCTACGATCCGCCGCGCCGGATCGTCTCTGCGCTGGACGACGAGGCGCGGGCGCTGATCGGCGAGACCGAGGACACCCCGGAGCCCAGCTTCCCCTTCGTCCCGCGCATCGCCCGGCTGCCCCGGGAGCGGCTCCAGGACCGCCCGGCGCCGGAGCCCGCCGAGGCCCCGGCGGCCGTCGCGGCGCCCGTCGCCGAGGAGGGGGCCAAGGAGCGCGACTCCCTGACCAGCCTGCTGGAGGCCGTGCCCAGCTTCCGGGGCGACATGGTCGTACCCGAACCGCCGCCGGCCCCGCAGGACGAGGCCCCGGCGGAGGAGGCGGAGGCCGTCGAGCCGCCCGCCCCGGCGGCGAGCGCGGGGTCGGCGTACGCGGATGTGCTGATGCCCCGGTCGGTGGCCGGGCACCGGGAGCGGCTGGTCGGCACCACGGACCGGCAGGCCGAGGCGGACGGTGTCCGTCCGGGCCGCAGGGCCGCGGTCCCGAGCTGGGACGAGATCGTCTTCGGGACACGGCGCAAGAAACAGGAGTGAGACGGGCGGACGGCGACGTTCCGTTCGCCGCCTCCCAAACCGGCTCCGGGCCGGTACCGAGTCCGATACCTACCCTTTCGCGTGGTCGCGCACGGCCGTGACCCCGTAACCCTTTTGCCTGAATTGCCGGGCGGTCGCGCCCGGCAATCGGCATGCCGCCGAACCCCGGCCTCAGCCCGGCTGCGCTCCCGTGGCCACCGGGCGGGACGGGTCCGCCGTCCACTCGCTCCACGAGCCCGCGTACAAGGCGGCCGGCACACCCGCCACCGCCAGCGCCAGCACCTCATGAGCCCCGGAGACCCCGGACCCGCAGTAGACCCCCACCTCGGCTCCCGGCACCGCGCCCAGCGCGGCGAACCGCTCGGCCAGTTCGGCGGCCGGGCGGAACAGCCCGTTCCCGTCCACGTTGTCGGTGGTCGGCGCGGAGAGCGCGCCGGGGATGTGGCCCGCGACCGGGTCCAGCGGCTCCACTTCGCCCCGGTAGCGCTCCGCCGCTCGGGCGTCCAGCAGTACGCCGCGGCGGGCGAGCGCCGCCGCGCCGTCCGCGTCGAGCAGTGGCACCGCGCCCGGCGCCGGGACGAAGTCGCCCTCGGGGACCTCCGGCACCTCGTCCGTGAGCTCGTAGCCCGCGGCCGTCCACGCGGCCACGCCGCCGTCGAGCACGCGCACCGACCGGTGACCCGTCCAGCGCAACAGCCACCAGGTGCGCGCCGCCGCCCAGTTCTGCCCGCCGTCGTACACGATCACGTCGTCGTCCGCGGAGACGCCCGCGCGGCGCAGCACGGCCCCGAGGACGGCCGGGTCGGGCAGCGGGTGGCGGCAGCCCGTCCCCTTCGGACCCGTCAGCTCGTCCTCCAGATCGACGTAGACGGCACCGGGGAGGTGGCCCGCGTCGTACTCCGGGCGGCAGGACGGGCCGGACGACTGCCACCGCACGTCCAGCAGGCGGAGCGACCGCTCCCCCGCCGCCCGCCGCTCCGCCAATTCCCTTGCGCTGATGATCGGATTCATACCGGCCATCCTGGCGTAGCCACCTCTCCGCCCGACAGGCACCCTGACGGGACAGCGCACGACCGATCGATACCGGACGGCAAGAGCCCCGAAACGGAAGCGAAACGCGATTTCCGGCCTCTTCCTGCTGGATCCCACGGGAACCCGTGTCATCCGGCGCGGCCGGGGGGCATGACACGACCGGTGGTGCAACCATCTGCTCAGGCACCGTCCCGCACCACCCCGCGCGCCGCGGTCCACGGGTGTTCCGCCCGTGCCGCCAGGCCATGGGAGCGCCGCGCGGCCACCACGATGGTCCGAGGAGAGAGCGACGATGACCGAGGTTTGGGGGTCCGCCCCGCAGCGGAGCGAGGGGCGGGTCCGGCATGTCCCGGGCACCCCCTGCTGGACGAGCCTGCTGGTGCACGACCTGGGGGCGACGAAGGAGTTCTACGGCGGCCTGTTCGGCTGGAGTTACGACAGCCCCGGGCCGTGCCGGCTCGGCCCCTGCGTCCGCGCCACGCTCGACGGCCGCGAGGTCGCGGGGCTCGGCGAGCTGCCGCCCGACCGGCGGCTGCCGAGGGAGTGGACCACGTATCTGGCCAGTGACGACGCCGATGTGACGGCGGAGTGGATCCGTTGCTCGGGCGGCACGGTGGGGGTGGGTCCGCTCGCCACCGGGGACGCGGGCCGCCTGGTGCTGGCCTCCGACCCGGCCGGCGCCCCTTTCGGCGTCCGGCAGGCGCACGTGCCGCCGGCGCCGGCGGCACCGGGGACGCCCGGCACCGCCGTCTGGCACGAGCTGCTGACCCATGACGCGGCCGTCGCCCTGAAGTTCTACAAGGCGCTCTTCCCCTACGAGGTCAAGCCGGCCGACTCCGTCGCCTCCGACCGGCTCACCCTCCACCTGGACGGCCGGCCGGTCGCCTCGGTGCGCGGGGTCGGGGCCGCGGTGCGGCGCCCGCACTGGACGACCTGGTTCGAGGTGGCCGACACCGACGCCGCCGTCCGGCGCGCGGAGGAGCTGGGCGGGCGGGTGCTGGAGGCCCCGCAGGACGGTCCGGCGGGGCGGACGGCGTCGGTCGCGGACCCGGAGGGGGCCGTTCTCACGCTGGTGCGGTCGCCCCGGTAGCCATGCCGTCCGCCGTCTCGGGGTCCACCGGCAGCACGTCCGGGGAGAGGGCGGCGGCCCGGGCCGCCGCGGCGGTGAGGCGCCGGCGGTGGTGACGGCGGCACAGCACCTCGTAACCCACCACCGTCTCCGGCTGGTTGACGTCCCCGACGACCACCTGGGCCCCCTCCACGACCATCTGTCCGCCGACCGTCCGGGCGTTGTGGGTGGCGCGGGCTCCGCACCAGCACAGGGCCTCGACCTGGAGCACCTCGATGCGGTCGGCGAGCTCGACCAGCCGCTGCGAGCCGGGGAAGAGCCGGGTGCGGAAGTCGGTGGTGATGCCGAAGGCGAAGACGTCCAGTTCGAGGTCGTCGACGATCCGGGCCAACTGGTCCACCTGCTCGGGGGCGAGGAACTGGGCCTCGTCCGCGATGACGTAGTCCACCCGGCCGCCGGCGGAGAGGTGACCGACCACATGGGCGTAGAAGTCGAACCCCTCGCCCGCCTCGACCGAGTCCGTCATCAGACCGAGCCGGGACGACAGTTTGCCCTCGCCCGCGCGGTCGTTGCGGCTGTAGATCATCCCTTGCAGACCGCGGGCCGAACGGTTGTGCTCGATCTGCAGAGCGAGGGTGCTCTTTCCGCAGTCCATCGTTCCGGAGAAGAACACCAGCTCGGGCATGGGAAGGCCAACGCCTTTCGTTTCGTGGGGCGGTAAGGACGGGGGGTGCTCAGGTGCGGACTTCGAGGAGCGGCACCAGCTGCTCGACGGGCGTCATGGAGCCGTGCAGCCCCACCATGCGGGACTCGTTGGGCTCGGTCTCGGTGGCGACGATCGCCACGTCGTCCCGGGCCGCGGCGACCACGTCGCCGATCCGCGCGTGCACGCGGTCGTCCACGCTCGCGCCGGGCGGGCCGAACCAGCCGGCCTCGATGGCCTCGTCGCGTCCCGCGACCCACATCTGCTCCCCCAGCACCTCGCGCCAGACGGCGAGCACATCGGCGGCGGCCCCCGGTACGGCGTAGACGTGCCGGGCCCGGGCCTCCCCGCCGAGCCGCGCGACACCGGCGCGGAGCTCCCAGTCCTCGTCGAAGTCGATGCGGGCGTCCGGGGTGAACGGGATGTCGATCATGCCGTGGTCGGCGGTGACGTAGAGCACCGAGCGCGGGGGCAGTTGTTCGGCGAGCCGCCGGGCGAGCAGGTCGACGTACATCAGCTGACCGCGCCACTCCTCGGAGTCGACGCCGAAGCGGTGGCCCTTGCCGTCCACCTCGCTGTAGTACGTGTACACGAGCGAGCGGTCGGCGGCGCCGAGCTGCGCGGCGGCGAGGTCCATGCGGTCCTCGCCGGACAGCCGGCCGTGGAAGGTGCCGCCGCTGAGCGCGATCCGGGTCAGCGGGGTGTGCTCGAAGTCGGGGGCCGAGACCTGGCAGGTGTGCACGCCCGCGTCGTCCGCGAGCCGGAAGACGGTGGGGTACGGCTGCCAGTGGTGCGGATCCGTCCAGGGGCGCCAGCGCAGCTGGTTCATCAGCTCGCCGGTGGCCGGGTCGAGGACCGTGTACCCGGCCAGACCGTGGGCGCCGGGCGGCAGGCCCGTGCCCACGGAGGCCAGCGAGGTCGCCGTGGTGGACGGGAAACCGGCGGTCAGCGGGGCGCCGGTGCCGTTCAGCGAACTGCCGAGCAGCGAATGGAGGAACGGCGCCTCGGCGGGGTGGGCCCGCAGCAGCTCCCAGCCCAGGCCGTCGATCAGGAAGACGCAGACCCGGTCGGCGGGCGCCAGTTCCAGTCCGGAACGGAAGCCCGGGACGCCCATGCCCGCCACCGCGGCGGGCAGCAGGTCGGCGAGGGAACCGGAGCCGTACCGCGGCAGCGGCGCGGTGCCGGGGTCCAGCGGGGCGGGCTCGTGCCAGGCGGCGCCCGCGGTGTTCGGGTACGACATCAGCGGCCGGTGACCGCGGTCGCCTCGGAGATCGCCTGGGCGAAGGCGAGGGTCTGGCGGACGCTGTCGGGTCCGTCGCCCGCCTCGCTGACCCGCAGGCTGAGGTCGTCGGCGGTCGAGGAGCCCGTATAGCCGTGGTCCGCGTCGCAGTTGGGGTCGCCGCAGGCGGCGGGCTCCAGGTCGATCCGGGAGACCGCGCCCCAGCCGATGGTGAGGACCACCTCGCGGGGCAGCGCGCCCGGAGTGTAGGACTCGGGGTTGGCCACGACCCGGCTGACGACCACCGAGGAGATCCGCTCCAGCTTCACGGACTCCGTCGAGGTGGTGGCGTAGGGGGACGGCGAGGTGCCGTCGGCCGCCTGCTCGTCGGTGTGGCTGACGATGAACCGCGTACGGGTGAGGACGAGGACCGTCACATGGCGGCGGACCTCGTTCGAGTCGAACGTCGTCTCCTGGTGGACCAGGTACGACACGACCGGCTCCCCGCCCACGGCCGCCTCCACGGCCTCGGCCACGAGGGCCGGGTAGTAGCCGCTGCGCTCGATCGCCGCGCGCAGCCCCTGGGTCGTCGTACCGGTCTTCGCCATACGCCCATCCTACGGGGCGTACGGACCCCTGCCGCCGCCGATGCCCGGGCCGGGGCCTCCCGCCCCCGGTCGCGCCACGGCCCCCTCAGTACGTCGGCAGGCTCCGCGGCCCCAGGTCCGTGCGCGGCGGCGGCGGAGCCAGGCGTATGGAGGCGCCCAGGACGTGGATGCCGTGCTGGGCGACGATCACCGGCTCCAGGTCGGCGCCGACCACCTCCGGATGGTCGTCCATCAGCCGGGAGACGCGCAGCAGCAGCTCCTCCAGCGCCCCGGTGTCGACGGGGGCGGCGCCCCGCCAGCCGAAGAGGAGCGGCGCCGTGCGCACCGAGCGGATCAGCTCGGCCGCGTCCCGGTCGGTGGCCGGGACCAGGCAGTGCGCGGTGTCGCCGAGCAGCAGCGACGGGGCCCCGGCGAGGCCGAAGGAGAGCACCGCCCCGGCCGCCGGGTCGATCGCGGCCCGGACGACGGTGTCGACACCGCGCGGCGCCATCGACTGGACCACCAGGCGGGTCTCGGACGGCTTGCCGAGCAGCTCCGTCAACTCGCTGTAGGCACGCAGCAGTTCCGCCTCGCCGCCGAGGTCGAGGCGGACGCCGCCCAGGTCGGCGCGGTGCCGCAGGTGCGGGGCGGTGGGCTTGAGGGCGACGGGGAAGCCCAGCCGGTGGGCCGCCGCCACGGCGGCGTCCGGGTCGGGGGCGGGCAGCGCGGGGAGGACGGCGATGCCGTAGCGGGCGAGGAGCCGCTGGGTGTCGGCGGCGGACAGGGTGACGGCGCGCGGCCCGGCGGGGTCGCCCTCGGCGAGGCCGTGGGCGGCGAGCAGCACCTCGATGTCGGCCGCCGCGCCCGCCTCGTCGATGTCCTCGTACTCGGGGACGCGGCCGGGGTGCTCCTCGGTGCGGCGCCGCCACTCGGCGTACCGGGCGGCGTGGGCCAGGGCCCGGGCGGCCCGTTCGGCGGCGGGGTAGGCGGGGACGCGCACCGAGCCGGGACCGGTGGGGCCGGTGGCGTCCGGCGGGGCGGCCAGGGCCTCGGCGAGGCCGGGGATCTCCAGGTGCACCACGCACACGGGCTTCGCCGTGGGAGCGGCGGTGACCGCCTCGCGCAGCGCGGTGGCGAGGCCGGCGGCCGACTCGCCGTCGACCCGGGGGATGGCGGTGACGACGACGGCGTCGCAGTCCGGGTCCGCCAGGGCGGCGCCGAGCGCCCGGCGGAAGTCCTCCGGCCGGGCGTCGGTGGTCAGGTCCTCCGGGGCCAGCGGGCGCAGGCCGTCGGTGAGGCAGGCGTCGTAGGTGAGCAGCGCCAGGGACTGGGAGTTGCCCAGGATGGCCACGCGGGGGCCGGCGGGCAGCGGCTGGGCGGCGAGCAGCAGGCCGGTGTCGGAGAGTTCCGTGACGGTGTCGACGCGGATGACACCGGCCTGCCGGAGGAGGTGGGAGACGGTGGCGTCGGGCATGCGGGTGGTGGGCACGGTGTGACCCGCGGGGGTGACGCCGCCGTGCCGGGCGCCCTTGACGACGACGACCGGCTTGTGCCGCGCGGTGCGCCGGGCGATGCGGGTGAACTTGCGCGGGTTGCCGATGGATTCCAGGTACATCAGGGCGACGTCGGTGTCCGGGTCCTCGTCCCAGAACTGGAGGAAGTCGTTCCCGGAGACGTCCGCGCGGTTGCCCGTCGAGACGAAGGTGGACACGGAGGCCAGGCCGGCCAGACCGGCCGCCCGCCGCTGCAGTCCGGAGAGCAGGGCGATGCCGATGGCGCCGGACTGGCTGAAGAGGCCGACGCGCCCGGGCGGGGGCAGCTCGGGGGCGAGGGAGGCGTTGAGGCGGACCCCGGCGGCGGTGTTCACCAGGCCGAACGAGTTGGGCCCGATGATGCGCATGCCGTACGAGCGGGCCTGCCGGACCAGGTCGCGCTGGCGCTCCCGGCCCTCGGGCCCGCTCTCCGCGTACCCGGCGGAGAGCACCACGAGGCCCTGGACGCCGTGCTCCCCGCAGTCCTCGACGACGGACGGCACGCGGTCGGCGGGCACGGCGACGACGGCGAGGTCGACCGGTCCGCCGGCCTCGCGGAGCGAGCGGAGGGCGGGGACGCCCTCGGGTTCGAGCGTGGTGAGGCCGTCGGGGAAGGAGGTGTTGACCGCGAGGACCCGTCCGGCGAACCCGCCGGCGAGCACGTTGCGGAGCACGGCGCGTCCCATGCCGCCGGGCTCGCGGCCGGTCCCGAAGACCGCGACGCTGCCGGGGGCGAGGAGGCGCTGTACGGAGCGGGCCTCGGCGCGCTGCTCGCGGGCGCGCTGGACGGCGAGCGAGCGGTCCGTCGGCTCCAGGTCGAGCTCCAGGCGGACGACGCCGTCCTCGAAGCTCCGCTTCTGGGTGTACCCGGCGTCCGTGAACACCTTGATCATCTTGGTGTTGGCGGGCAGCACCTCGGCCGCGAAGCGCCGGATGCCGCGCTCGCGGGCGACGGCGGCGATGTGCTCCAGCAGGGCGGAGGCGACCCCGCGCCCCTGGTGGGCGTCCTGGACCAGGAAGGCGACCTCGGCCTCCTCGGTGGGGCCGTGGGCCGGCCGGCCGCGGGAGTCGATGCGGTCGTAGCGGACGGTGGCGATGAACTCGCCGCGGACCGTGGCGGCCAGTCCGACCCGGTCGATGTAGTCGTGGTGGGTGAAGCGGTGCAGGTCGCGGTCGGACAGCCGGGGGTAGGGCGCGAAGAAGCGGTAGTACTTGGACTCGTCCGAGACCTGTTCGTAGAAGCTGACCAGCCGCTGGACGTCGTCGGGGGTGATGGGCCGGACGCGGGTGGTCCCGCCGTCGCGGAGGACGACATCGGCTTCCCAGTGGGCCGGGTACGCGTGCTCGGACGGCGTCTGCATGGGATCAGCGTACGGCCGGCCTCCGACAGACCTCCGGTGGACTTCGCGGCCGGGCCGCCGGCCGGGCCGTCGCCGGACCACCGCCCGGTTTCGAGGGCGCGGCGGAGCACTGTCCGCACCGTGCGACACTGGTCTAGACAACCAATAGCGATTCGAAGGGCAACACCATGGTTGAGCGCCGCGTTAACGTCGGCTGGGCCGACGGCCTGCACGCCCGCCCGGCGTCGATCTTCGTCCGTGCGGCGAACGCCGCCGGCGTCCCCGTGACCATCGCCAAGGCCGGCGGCACCCCCGTCAACGCCGCCTCGATGCTGGCCGTGCTGGGCCTGGGCGCCCAGGGCGGCGAGGAGATCGTCCTCGCCTCGGAGGACGCGGGTGCCGAGGCCGCGCTCGACCGCCTGGCCAAGCTGGTCGCCGAGGGGCTCGAGGAGCTCCCGGAGACCGTCTGAGCCCTCGCCCCGGGAAGCCCCCGGTTCGGGGGCTTCCGGCGGGACGCGAGCGGGGGGGGGGGGGGGGGGGGGGGGGGGGGGGGGGGGGGGGGGGGGGGGGGGGGGG
>NZ_JBPQTX010000145.1:0-16783 GCF_051386555.1 Streptomyces sp. URMC 126 | reverse complement strand
GTATAAGAGACAGACATCACCCCCCTCACTCCCCTCGCCGAAGCCCCCGGCTTCACCCCCTGGGAGCAGACCGGCAACGGCGACGAGGACGTCGTCCCCGAAGGCCCGCTTCCCGACGGGCCGGTGCTGGTGGAGTTCGCGAGCCCGGGGGGACCGGCCGCCGTGGAGGCCGTGGAGCTGGTGGAGACGGCCGACGGGGAGCAGCGGACGGCGAGCCCGCTGCTCTCCGGGACGGGCCGGTTCCGCGGGCGGGCGGTGTTCACCCCGCGGCCCGGCCGGCCGCCGATGCTGCGGGTGACGGCGCGGCGGCAGTGGAGCCTGACGTTCCTGCCGCTCGCCGAGGCCCGCGTCCTGGAGCCGGCGGGCACCCTCCAGGGCACCGGCCCCGACGTGCTGCGCTACTCCGGCCCCGCCGCCGACCTGCGGATCAACCACACGGGCGGCCGGGCCGACCGCGGCAGCCTCACGCTGAGCGCCGTCTACCCCGGGAGCGATCCGGCCGACCGCGACGCCGCCGACGTGCTCGCGCGCGGGCGGGGCGCGCTCATCGACGTGACGCCCGTCGCCGGCCCCTGCCTGCTCCTCGTGGACGCCGACGGGCCGTGGTCGCTCACCACCGCCCCGTCCGCCCCGCCCGAGCCGTCGGACGACGGGGTCCTCGCCGAGTACGCGGGCCAGGGCCGGAACCTGGAGGTCGTCGAGATCGCTCACCCCAGCCCCGGCTCCCCGGTGATCCTGGAGTACGACCTGGAGGGCTCCGACTTCTTCGCGGTCACCGAGATCGACCCCTACGGCGACACGCGCGAGCTGATCTCCAAGGACGAGGGTTTCCAGGGCCGCCGCCTCCTCTTCACCGGCGCGGCGGGCGAACCCGCCGTGACGCGCCTGGAGCTCGGCGCCCTCACCCGCTGGCGTTTCCGCCTCCGCCCGCTCTCCGCCGCCCGGCCGCTGACCGACGCCGTCAAGGGCACCGGCTGCGACGTCCTCGTCCATTCCGGTCCGCCGGCGGCGCTCACCCTGACGTCCGACGAACCGGGTCCGGTGCACGTCACCAGCCTGGAGGCGGGCGGGCTGGGCCGGGTGCGGGTCACCCGGGCGCACACCCCGCGCCCGGCGCGCGGTCCGCTCCGCGCGCGGCCCGGCGTGCCCACGTACGTGCTCGTGACGGCGGCCGGCGACCGGTCGTGGGGGCTGACGCTCCGTCCCCCGGCGGAGATCCGCTCCTTCGCCGACGCCATCGACGGCCACGGCCATGACGTCGTCCGCTGGACGGGCGCGCCCGGGCCCGTCCGGTTCGACTACGACTTCGACGACGGCGAGCCGCTCCTCGACGAGATCCCCCGGCCGGAGCTGTGGGCGCTCGACGAGCACCTGTCGCCGCTGCACCGGATCGCCTCCGGGACCGGCGTCCACCACGTCCCCACCGGCTGCCTCCAGGTGCGCGCGCACCGGGCCTGGCGGCTCACGGCGGACGGCCCACGGCAGGCGCCCGGCGCCGCCGCCGTGGAAGGATGGCCGGGAACGTCATGACACGCGTGATGCGAAGGAGATGCCCAGGTGCCAGGCACGAATCTGACCCGCGAAGAGGCCGAGCGGCGGGCCACGCTGCTGACGGTGGAGGCGTATGAGATCGACCTCGACCTCTCCGGCGCCCAGGAGGGCGGGACCTTCCGCTCCGAGACGGTCGTGCGGTTCGACTCCGCCGAGGCCGGCGCCGAGACGTTCATCGACCTGGTGGCCCCCACCGTGCACGAGGTCGTGCTCAACGGCGAGTCGCTGGACCCGGCCGAGGTCTTCGCGGACAGCCGGATCGCCCTGCCGTCGCTGCACGGCGGGCAGAACGAGCTGCGCGTCGTCGCAGACTGCGCGTACACCAACACCGGTGAGGGTCTGCACCGGTTCGTCGACCCGGTGGACGACCAGGCGTACCTGTACACGCAGTTCGAGGTGCCGGACGCCCGCCGCGTCTTCGCGTCGTTCGAACAGCCGGACCTGAAGGCGACGTTCCGGTTCACCGTGAAGGCCCCGGAGGGCTGGACGGTCATCTCCAACTCGCCCACGCCGGAGGTCCCTGAGGACCGGATCTGGCGCTTCGAGCCGACCCCGCGCATCTCCACCTACATCACCGCGCTGATCGCCGGCCCGTACCACAGCGTGCACAGCACGTACGAGAAGGACGGCCGGACCGTTCCGCTGGGCATCTACTGCCGGCCGTCGCTCGCCGAGTACCTGGACGCGGACGCCATCTTCGAGGTCACGCGGCAGGGTTTCGACTGGTTCCAGGAGAAGTTCGACTACCACTACCCCTTCGCCAAGTACGACCAGCTGTTCGTCCCCGAGTTCAACGCGGGCGCGATGGAGAACGCGGGCGCGGTCACCATCCGCGACCAGTACATCTTCCGCTCGAAGGTGACGGACGCGGCGTACGAGGTGCGGGCCGAGACGATCCTGCACGAGCTGGCCCACATGTGGTTCGGCGACCTCGTCACCATGAAGTGGTGGAACGACCTGTGGCTGAACGAGTCGTTCGCCACCTACACGTCCATCGCCTGCCAGGCCGCCGCCCCCGGCTCCCGCTGGCCGCACTCGTGGACGACGTTCGCCAACTCCATGAAGACCTGGGCCTACCGACAGGACCAGCTGCCCTCCACCCACCCGATCATGGCCGACATCCGCGACCTGGACGACGTCCTCGTCAACTTCGACGGCATCACCTACGCCAAGGGCGCCTCGGTGCTCAAGCAGCTGGTGGCGTACGTCGGCGAGGACAAGTTCTTCCAGGGCGTGCAGGCCTACTTCAAGACCCACGCCTACGGCAACACCCGTCTCTCCGACCTGCTCGGCGCCCTGGAGCTGATGAGCGGCCGCGACCTGAAGACCTGGTCGAAGGCGTGGCTGGAGACGGCCGGCATCAACGTCCTCCGCCCGGAGATCACCACGGACGAGAACGGCGTCATCACCGCCTTCGCCGTCCGCCAGGAGGCCACCCCGCTGCCCGAGGGCGCCAAGGGCGAGCCGACGCTGCGCCCGCACCGGATCGCGATCGGCGCGTACGACCTGAAGGACGGCAAGCTGGTCCGCACCGAGCGGATCGAGCTGGACGTCGACGGCGAACGCACCGAGGTCCCCGCCCTCGTCGGGCAGCGCCGCCCGGCCGTCGTCCTGCTCAACGACGACGACCTGTCGTACGCCAAGGTCCGCCTGGACGAGGAGTCGCTGGCCGTCGTCACCGCCCACCTCGGCGACTTCGCCGAGTCGCTGCCGCGCGCCCTGTGCTGGGCCTCCGCCTGGGACATGACCCGCGACGGCGAGCTGGCCACCCGCGACTACCTGGAGCTGGTGCTCTCCGGCATCGCCAAGGAGACGGACATCGGCGTCGTCCAGTCGCTCCAGCGGCAGGTCAAGCTGGCCCTCGACCTGTACGCGGCGCCCGACTGGCGCGAGACCGGCCTGCGGAAGTGGACGGACGCGGCGCTGGAGCGGCTCCGCGCGGCCGAGCCGGGCAGCGACCACCAGCTCGCCTGGGCCCGCGCCTTCGCCGCCACCGCCCGCACCGACGAGCAGCTCGACTTCCTCGCCGGACTGCTGGAGGGCACCGAGCTCGTCACCGGCCTCGCCGTCGACACCGACCTGCGCTGGGACCTGCTCACCCGCCTCGCCGCCACCGGCCGCGCCGACGAGAAGGCCATCGCCGCCGAGCTCGACCGCGACCGCACCTCGGCCGGCGAGCAGCACGCGGCGGCGGCCCGCGCCGCCCGGCCGACCGCCGGGGCGAAGGCGGAGGCGTGGGCGTCGGTCGTCGAGTCGGACAAGCTCACCAACGCCGTCCAGGAGGCCGTGATCAGCGGCTTCGTCGTCGCCGACCAGCGCGAGCTGCTGGCGCCCTACGCGGCGAAGTACTTCTCCGTCGTCAAGGACGTCTGGGAGACCCGCAGCCACGAGGTCGCCCAGCAGATCGCCGTCGGCCTCTACCCCGCGCTCCAGATCTCCCGGGAGACCCTGGACGCGACGGACGCCTGGCTCGCCTCCGCGAACCCGTCCGCGGGCCTGCGCCGGCTCGTCCTGGAGTCCCGCGCGGGCGTCGAGCGCGCGCTGAAGGCCCAGGCGGCGGACGCGGCGGCTGCCTGATCCCGGCTGACCCCGGCTGATCCCGACAGAGCGCCCCTGGCCCGGAGGGCCGGGGGCGCTCTAGGGTGCACGGATGTTCGAAGAGACGGAGACGGCCGAGAACGCGGAGCCGGCTGGGGACGCGAGAACAGCCGAGGAGGCGGGAACGGCCGAGGAAGCGGAGACGGCCGAGGAAGCGGAGACGGCCGAGACGTGGGAGCTCCCCGAGCTCCCCCGGGCCGCCCTCCCGGCCGGAGCCACCATGGCCCTCCTGTACGACGCCGCCGTCGTGCTCGTCCGGAGGCGGACGCGCCGCCGGATCCCGTTCGAGGCGATCGAGCGCGTCAGCGAGCCCGGTTCCGACGGCCGCACGCTGCGGATCGAACTCACCGCGCCCCACGCCGCGGGCGAGATCCTCGCGCTGCGGAGCGACGACGCGGAAGCTCTCCGCTCCTTCACCGCCGCCCTCGCCTCGTCCCTGCCGCCCCGCACGCCCCACGGAAGCCGGCAGGACGGGCGGCGGCTGACGAGCGTGGAGCGGATGGGTCTCGCGCCGGTGCGCGGGATGCGGGCGACCGGAGGGGGCCCGCTGCTCTGGACCCTGGTAGTCCTGTACGCGGCGGCTCTTCCCGTGGTCTTCCTGGCCTCCGAAGACCTCGGCCGCTCGACCGCCTCCTTCACCGCCTTCGGCGACTGGTTCTGTGGGGGTGTATTCCTGCTGCCCGGCGTAGCGCTGGTCCAGCTGTTGGCGTCCACCGCCTACACCGCCTGCATCCTGCGCATCCGGGGTATCACCGTCGTCGGCGACCTCACCGCCATCCGCGGAGACGACGCGGGCGGACCGGCCGTGTACCACTACACGTTCACGGACCGGGAAGGGATCACCCACGACCACGAAAGCCACGGCTGGCCCCTGTCCGACGACGGGAGGGCGACACCGATTCGCTACGACTCCCGCGCACCGGAACGGAGTTACGCCCCTGCCGACCGGCCGAGCCTCCCGGCGCACGCCGCCTTCGGGATCATCTGCCTGATCCTGCTCTGGCTCGGCCTGGACCTGGCGGTGCCGACCGCGCTCGAAGCGGTACGGGTGATGCGGGAGGATTGGTAAAGCGCCCCTGGTCAGTGGGCCTGGAGCGCCCTAGTGTGAGCGGAGTGACGGACGAGTCGGCCATAGCCGTTCCTCCCGCCCTGGTCCTGCGCGGCAGGGGCTCCCGCGTGCAACTGCACCCGCAGGGAGTGCTGCTGGACCGCCGGGGCACCCGCACCACCATCCCGCCGACCGCCATCGAACGAGCGGAGGCCACCGGACTCGGGGGCCGCACCCTGCGCATCGTCCTCACCGCCCCCAGCGGTGACGGCAGGACGTACCGCGTGCGGTGCCGTAGCGCGCCGGCGGTACGCGCCTTCGCGGCGGGCTGCGCGACCACGCTACCGGTCCGGGACCGGGACGAGCGACGGCCCGACGGGTACGCCCTCGTCCGCACGGCCCCGGTTCCGGCACCCGGGCGGCAGCCGCTCTCCCGCACGGCGCGGATCACCTGGGCGTCGGTGGCGCTCTACGTGGCCGGGCTCGTGTACATCGTCATGGCCGCGCGGGATCCGGCGTTCCTGATCTTTCTCTGGACGCTCGCTCCGGTGATCCTCGCGCCGTCCGTGTTCTGCCTGGCGACCATAGGGGGCGCCGCCCTCGAAGAGTGGGGCCTGCGGGTCCGTGGGGTGACGGTCGTCGCCGACGTGACGGGCACCAAGGCCGTGGACGGAACCCTTCGCTACACGTACCGATACCGGGACGCCGACGGCGTCGAGCGCACCCACGTCAGCACCTGCGCCCCTTGGCCGGAGGGCTCCACGACCGCGGAGCTCACCTACGACCCCGCGCACCGGGGCCGCGTCGACGTCCGCGGCGCGCGGTGGAAGGCGGCCCTGCTGGGAGCCTTCGTCGTCGGTGTCCTGGCGGTCCTCACGGGAATGACGCTCGGCGGCCTCTGCTGCGCGGTGCTCGCTCTCGCCGGGCCCTGGCTGTAGGGACGGCACGCCGCCGACGCGCGGGCCGCCTCCAGCCGTTCCGCCGCCCGGCCGGCGAAACGGTACGCCGAAACGCCGGCCGAGTACGAGGACTCGTCCGGCGTTCGTACCGTCACCGAAGGCGCGCGAGGCGCGCGGCGGGCGCGCCCTCACCGGGCGCGCCCCGCGGGGAACTAGCGCGACGTCCGCGGGTAGTGCGTGTCGTGCGTACGCGCGTTGTCGGAGTTGCGGGCCAGCACCATGGTCAGGCCGGCGATCACGAGGAAGAGCACGATCGGCGCGGCGACGTAGAGGCCGAGCGTGTTGATCACGCTGAGGCCGTCGCCCGGGTCGTCGCCGTCGTCGCGGGTGAGCGCGAACGCGGGGGACGACATCAGCAGCATCAGCAGCGTGCCGGCGGACACGACCCCGGCGCGCTTGGCGTTCATCTTCTTATTGCTCACGAGCTCAAAGTATCGGACCCCTCCGGAGTACGCGCGTCCGGGGTGGCCGTCGGAGGGTCAGGCGGGCGCGCCGCCGAGGACCGGATCTCCTCCATCAGCGCGTGCAGCCGGGGCGAGGCCGCCAGGTCCTCCAGGGAGAGCGGCCGTCCGGCGGGGTCGGCGACGGGCAGCCGCCAGTTCGGGTACTGGTCCCAGGTGCCCGGCAGGTTCTGCGGGCGGCGGTCGCCGACCGCGTCGGGCAGCCAGACGCCGACCATCCGCGCGGGGGTGCGCAGCAGGAAGCGGTGGACGGCCCGGACGGCCGCCTCCTCGTCGTCCGGCCCCTCGGGCAGCAGCCCGAGCCGGCCGAAGAAGGCCAGCCACTCCGCGACGTCCTTGGCGTCCTCGCGCTGCTCGACGGCGAGCGGCCGGCGCAGCAGGCCCAGGCGGTGGCGGAGGGCGACGTGGTCGCCGGTGAGGCGGGCGGCCGTGCTGGGCAGGTCGTGGGTGGTGGCGGTGGCGAGGCAGCCCTCGCGCCACCGCTCGGGCGGCAGCGGCCCGGCCCGGCGGGCGCCGCGCGACCAGTCGCGTTCGAACCACAGGACGGACGTGCCGAGCACGCCGCGCTCGGCCAGCGCCTCCCGGACGCCCGGCTCGACGGTGCCCAGGTCCTCGCCGATGACGGCGGCCCCGGCGCGGTGCGCCTCCACGGCGAGGACGCCGAGCATGGCCTCGGCGTCGTACCGGACGTACGTCCCCTGTCCCGGCTCGCGGCCCTCCGGCACCCACCACAGCCGGAACAGCCCCATCACATGGTCGATCCGCAGCGCGCCCGCGTGCCGGAGCAGGCCGCGCAGCAGATCGCGGTAGGGGGCGTAGCCGGTGGCGCGCAGGGCGTCGGGGCGCCAGGGCGGCAGACCCCAGTCCTGGCCGCGGGAGTTGAACGCGTCGGGGGGCGCGCCGACGGACATCCCGGCGGCGAGCGAGTCCTGCTGCGCCCACGCGTCGGAGCCGCCGGGGTGCACGCCCACCGCCAGGTCGTGGACGAGCCCGACGCGCATCCCGGCGTCGCGGGCGGCGCGCTGGGCGGTGGCGAGCTGGCGGTCGGCGAGCCAGGCGAGCCGGCAGTGGAAGTCGACGCGGTCGAGGAGCTCGCCGCGGGCGCGGGCCGTACGGGAGGACCGGGGGTCCCTGAGGCCGGCGGGCCAGGAGTGCCAGTCGGGGCCGTGCACCTCGGCGAGGGCACACCAGGTGGCGTGGTCGTCGAGCGCCTGCCCCTGCTCGGCGAGGAACCGGCAGTACGAGGCGCGCCGCCCGGGACCGAGCGGCACCGCGTGGACGAGCTCCAGCGCGCGCAGCTTCAGGGCGCGGACGGCGTCGTGGTCGATGGGTTCGCCCCGGCGGAGGACGGCCGCGTTGAGCTCCTTCGCCTCCGTGAGCAGCCGCAGGACCTCGTCGCGGGCGGGCCCGTCGAGGTAGCCGAACTCGGTGATCTCCTCGATCCGCAGGTGGACCGGGTCGGGGAAGCGGCGGGAGGACGGCCGGTACGGGGACGGGTCGGCGGGCCGCCCGGGGGCGCCGGGTACGGCCGCGTGCAACGGGTTGACCTGGAGGAAGTCGGTGCCGAAGGCCCGCCCCGACCAGGCGGCGAGCTCGGCCAGGTCGCCGAGGTCGCCCATGCCCCAGGAGCGGGCGGACAGCAGGGAGTAGAGCTGGACGAGGAAGCCGTGGCAGCGCTCGGGCGGCTGCGGCACCCGCTCGGGGGCCACGATCAGCGGGGCGGCGGCCGACCGGCCGTCGGGCGTCCGGGCCCGCAGCAGGTGGGTGCCGAGCGGCAGCGGATCGTCCCCGGCCAGGGACCGGCCGTCGGCCGTCTCGACGCGCAGCGCGGTGCCCTCGGGCAGGTCGGGCGGCCGGAGCCGGGCGGTGCCGCGCAGGACGACGGCCGGGGGCAGCAGCCGGTTGCGCGCGGCGCGGGCGTGCGCCTCCAGGGCGTCGCGGACGGCGCGCGGGGTGGAGGCGTCGACGCCGAGCGCGGCGAGGACGGCGACCACCGTGTCCTCGGGGACCGGCACGCTCTGCCCGGGGGCGGGTTCGTAGGACGTGGCCACACCGTGCAGCGCGGCGAGGCGCGCGCGGTCCGCGCCTGCCTCCAAGCGGTCCATGCCTGCCTCCAGAGGACGGCGGGGACGGCACCGCGCGCACCGCGCGGGGGTCGCACGGCGACGGGCACGGCGCTCCCCGGTGACGGCCGGGACCGTGTCAGCTTACTGACCGAACCGGCTTGTTGACGGGGCTTTGGGACATTCCCGGCCGCCGACGGGGGCGGGGGCGGATGCCGGGGTTTTGGCCGGCTTGGGCCGGCCCGGGGCGGCCTTCGGGCCGGCTTCGGGGCGGTGCGGATGCCGGGGCCTTGACCAGCCAGGCGCGGGCCGGACGGTCTTCGGGCCGGCTTCGGGGCGGTCCGGGCGGTCCGGGCGGTCCGGGCGGTCCGGGCGGTCCGGGCGGTCCGAGGCGAACTTCCGGCTGGTCCGGGACGGACTTCAGGCCGTCTGAGGCGGACTTCAGGCCATCCGAAGCGAACGTCGAGCCGTCCGAGGCGGACCTCGGACCGGCCCAGGGCCGGCTTCGGACCCCCCGTCAGGGCCGCACCGCCCCGTGAACGATTCCGTCACCACGCGTACGCCGCCCCGCCGGTCCGGCGCGTGCGGACACGGTCCGGCGCGTGCGGACGTCGCGCGAAGCGCGGCGTCAGGGGGCCCGCGGGGCCCTCCCCGCGGAAACGCGGGCCGCGGGCCTCGGACCGTCCGAGGCGAACGTCGAGCCGTCCGAGGCGGGCCGCGGCCCGGCCCACGGCCGGCTTCGGACCACCCGTCAGGGCCGCACCATCCCGTGAACGTTCCGTCACCACGCGTACGCCGCCGCCCGCCCGTCCGGCGCGTGCGGACACCGCGCGAAGCGCGGCGACAGGGGGAACGCGGGGCCCTCCCCGCGGAAACGGTGAAAGGGCGGGACCGGGGCACCCCACCCTCCCCGGCCCGGGCAATACCGGCAGTTCGGTCACCCGCGTTGACACGTTCCGCCCCTGGTGATGGGCTCATCGCTCACATCACCACCACGACACCACCACAACGTACGGCAGCGGGGCGAGGAGAAGGCGTGCGGTTCCAGGGCGACGACCCCTCGTGCGGCGATCAGGGCTCCGAACAGCACGTTCGGGGCGCCGCCCGGCCCATGGGCCGGCCCGGCCGGGCACTCGGCACCGGCCGGTTCGCCGCCCGGCCGCGCCGCGCCGGGGTGACCGTGCTGGCCGCCGCGCTGCTCGGCGGGCTGCTCGGCAACGTCCCCGTGGCCGCCGCGCCCGCCGGTCCCGCCGCCCCGGCGGCGGGCAGCCCGGACACGGCCGAGCCGGAGGGGGCCGACGCGCTGCCCCCGGTCTGGCCGCGCCCGCAGTCGGGCCGCGCCCAGGGCTCGCCGGTGCCGGTGGGCACCGAGGTGACCCTGATGGCCGAACCGGGCACGGACCCGTACACCCTGTCGGCGCTCCGCGAGATCCTGCGCGGCGCGGGGGCCGGGACGGTCGTGGACGCCCAGCCCGGCGGCACCCCGCCGCCGCGCGGACTGATCGTGTACGCGGGCGGGCGGCAGGCCGAGGAGGCGCTGCGCGCGCTCGGCGCCCCGGCCGCCGGCGACCTGCCCCGGGGCGGCTACCGGCTGGCGTCCGGGCAGCGCGACGGCCGGCCGACGGTGGCCATGGCGGGCGTCGGCGACGACGGCCTGTTCCACGCGGCGCAGACGCTGCGTCAGCTCGTGGTGCGGCGGGACGGCGCACCGGCCGTCGCCGGGGCCGTGATCCGCGACTGGCCGGTGACGGCCGTGCGCGGGATCACGGAGGGGTTCTACGGGCAGCCGTGGTCGCCGCCGCAGCGCCTCGCCCAGCTGGATTTCATGGGCCGCACGAAGCTGAACCGGTACCTGTACGCGCCGGGCGACGACCCGTACCGCCAGGCGAAGTGGCGCGATCCTTACCCCGCCGACCGGCGCGAGCAGTTCCGCGTGCTGGCGGACCGGGCCCGCCGCAACCATGTGACGCTGGGCTGGGCCGTGGCGCCCGGCCAGGCCATGTGCTTCTCCTCGGCGGAGGACCTGCGGGCGCTCAAGCGCAAGGTGGACGCGATGTGGGCGCTGGGCGTCCGGGCGTTCCAGCTCCAGTTCCAGGACGTCAGTTACAGCGAGTGGCACTGCGGGGCGGACCGGGGCGCCTTCGGCTCGGGCCCGAAGGCGGCGGCGGAGGCGCAGGCGAAGGTGGCGGGGGTGCTCGCCGAGCACCTGGCCGCGAAGGGTGCCGAGGCGGCGCCGCTGTCCCTGCTGCCCACCGAGTACTTCCAGGACGGCCGGACCGCCTTCCGGCGCGCGCTCGCGGAACGGCTCGACCCGCGCGTCGAGGTGGCCTGGACGGGCGTGGGCGTGGTGCCGCGCACCATCACCGGCGGTGAACTCTCGGCCGCCCGGGCTGCGTTCGGCCACCAGCTCGTCACCATGGACAACTATCCGGTGAACGACTTCGCGCAGGACCGTATCTTCCTCGGCCCGTACATCGGGCGGGAACCGGCCGTCGCCGTCGGCTCGGCCGCCCTGCTCGCCAACGCCTCGGCGCAGCCGACCGCGTCCCGCGTCCCGCTGTTCACCACCGCCGACTACGCCTGGAATCCGCGCGGCTACCGTCCCGAGGAGTCCTGGAAGGCGGCGGTCGACGACCTCGCCGGCGCCGACCCGAAGGCCCGCGAGGCCCTGCGGGCGCTGGCCGGGAACGACGCCTCGTCCGTCCTCGGCGGCGAGGAGTCGGCGTATCTGCGGCCCCTGATGGACGACTTCTGGACGGCGCTTTCCGGCACGGACGCCGACCGGCTGAAGAAGGCGGCGGACCGGCTGCGGGCCGCGTTCCGCACCATGGCCGACGCCCCCGGCCGGCTGACGAGCGCGCTGGGCGCGGAGGTCCGGCCGTGGGTACGGCAGTTGGCCCGGCACGGCGAGGCCGGCCTGCGCGCCGTCGACATGCTCACCGCGCAGGCGCGCGGCGACGGCGCGGACGCCTGGCGCGCGGAGCTCGACGTGCTGCGACTGCGCGACCGGATCGTTTCCGAACGGGTGACCGTGGGCGCCGGCGTGCTGACGCCGTTCCTCCAGCAGGCCGTCGCCCGCGCCAACGGCTGGCTCGGCGTCGACCGCCCGCTGCGCACGTCCGGTGCGCTGACCGACGGCGACCCGACGACGACCGTCCCGGCGCCGGCGGACGGCCCGCTGACCGTCAAGCTCCGCGAACCCCACCCGATGACCGCCGTCACCGTGCTCACCGCCGCCGCTCCCGGCGCGCGCGGCACGGTCGAGGCGCACACCCCGGAGAAGGGCTGGCAGCCGCTGGGCGCGCTCTCGGCGAGCGGCTGGACGCAGTTGCCCGGCAAGGGCGTCCGGGCCGACGCCCTCCGGCTGGTCTGGTCGGGCCCCACCCGGCCGGCCGCGGTCCACGAGATCACCCCGTGGTTCGCCGACACCGCCGCCACCCACTTCGAGCTCACCCACGCCGAGGCGACGGCCGAGGCCGGCGGGGCGCCCGCGGTCGTCGAGGCGCGGGTGATCAACCAGCGCCCGGGAGCGGTGAAGCAGAAGCTGACCGTCCGCGCGCCCAAGGGCGTCACCGTCAAGGCCCCCGACGAGGTCACGGCCGTGCGCGGCGGGGTGACGACCACCCGCGTCGAACTGTCCGTCCCGGCCGACGCGGCGTCCCGCGTTTTCACCGTCCCGATCCGCCTCGGCGACCAGGAGCGGACGGTGACCGTCCGCGCGTACCCCGCCGCCGGCGGCCCCGACCTGGCCCGTACCGCCCAGGCCGCCTCCTCCGGCGACGAGGCGTCCGACTTCCCGCCCTTCGCCGCCCTCGACGGCAACCCCAAGACCCGCTGGTCGTCCCAGCCCGCCGACGACGCCTGGTGGCAGCTCGAACTCCCCCGCCCCACCCGCCTCGGCCGTCTCGTCCTCCACTGGCAGGACGAACTCCACGCCACCCGCTACCGCGTCCAGGTCTCCCCCGACGGCCGCACCTGGCGCGACGCGGCCACGGTCACGGACGGCAAGGGCGGCACCGAGACCGTCCGCTTCGACGCCCCGGGCACGCGCTTCGTCCGCGTCCAGGGGGTGAAGCGGGCGGTGGAGTCGGCGGGCTACTCCCTGGTGGACGTGGAGGCGTACGCGGTCCGCAAGTAGCCCGGCGCTCACCCCACCGGCACGCCGGCCCGCCGGGGATCCTCCCGGCTCGGCCGGCGGTAGCCGCAGTTGCAGACCCAGTCGTCGTAGCGCGAGATGGTGCCGTCGTGGCCCATGTGGATCTCGCGCACCATGGTGCGGTCCATGCAGCGAGTGCACCGCACGCCTTCGCACATCGTCCTGGGGAACCTCTCCTGCTGCCCGGCTTTCTGGTTCATGTCCGCGATGATGCGCCCAAGTTGGACGGATGGCACCGGCATGTGCGACAGCCTCCCCCTAACCGCGTACGCGCGAACTCCCTTGTCGCCGCGGACTGTCAATGATCATGATGAACGGATGTCGACCCAGACCGTCCCCACCTGCGTCCTCTCCGCCGCCGACGGCGACACCCCGTCCGTCGTCGGCCGTCACGACCCCGACGCCTTCGTCGAGATCGGCTCGTTCACCAAGGTCCTGACCGGCACGCTGTTGACGTGCCTCGCGGCGGACGGCGTCCTGGGCCTGGACGATCCGGTGGGGAAATGGCTCCCCACGACCACCCCGAGCACCGGCATCACCCTCCGGCACCTCGCGGACCACACGTCCGGCCTGCCCCGCCTGCCACCCGGCCTCAGCTCGCGCGCCGACCCGTACCGCTCGTTCACGGACGAGGCACTGCGCGCCCTCCTCCCCCGGCTCGGCGCCCTGGCCACCGCCCCGCCGGGCGAGCGGGAGACGTACTCCAACCTCGGCTACGCGGTCCTCGGCGCCGCCCTCGCGGCGGCGGACGGCCGCCCGTACGCCGAGGCCCTGCGGGCGCGCGTCCTCACACCGCTCGGCGTCGCCGACGACGTCACGCCCCGCCCGCCGGCGAACCGGCGCAGGCTCGTTCCGGCGGGCCTCTTCGGGCGGCCGTCGAAACCCTGGACCACGGACGGCGCGATCCTCCCGGCCGGCGGCCTGTGGGCCACCCCGCGCGCCACGGCCCGCGTCCTCACCGGCCTCGTCCTCGACCGCACCCTCGGCGAACCCGCGCCGAGCTGGCAGCGCGCCGGCGAGCTGACCTGGCACAACGGCGCCACCCGGAAGGCGTCCGTCTTCGCGGGCGCCTTCCCGGACGGCCGCTGGGTGCTCGTCCACCGCCTCGGCGGACCACCGGAGGAGACGGACCGGATGGGCCTGGACCTGCTGCGGCGGATGAGCGGCTGAGGCGGGCCCCGCGTCGTCCGAGACACCTGGCGGGCGTCTCGGACGACGGGGGAACCCGCCGACCTTGGAGAGGCGAACCACTCTCACCGTAAGAGGCCCGGCATGGCACGCGGGGAGGTATCCGGGCAACTGCACCCGAACAGGTGGCGCCCCGGGCCCGATTCCCGAACAGCCTCGCGATCCACCGGTTGACGGGACCGCTCACGAGCGTGATGTCGGCGCGGAGCTCGGCGACGGGCGGGCACGGCGCGGCGGGGACCGCTATCGTGGAAGTGCCCTGGCTCGCCGGGGCGCTCGCCGCGGGTCTGATCCCGCGACGGACCGACTGAGTGGCGTGGTCGCCGGGGCCTAATGGGTAGAGGCCCCGTCGGTCAGGCAAACGAAAAAAAGTCCGCCACGGGCTATGACCCGCGATGGACCGACTGAGTGGCGTGGTTGCTGGGGCCTATCGGCTATAGGCCCCAGCGGTCAGGCAAACGAAAAAGAGTCCGCCACGGGCGGTGACCCGTGGCGGACCGGCTGAGTGGCTTGACCGCCGGGGCCTACTGGTTATAGGCCCCGTCGGTCACCCCTTGCCGATCGCGATCAGGATCAGTGTGGTCACGGCGACGAGCAGTTCCACCCACGGTGTCACCGCCTTCGCCGCACGCCGCACCCGACCCCAGTCGATCGAGCTTCTCAGCCTGCGGTGACGGGCCATACGATCGCCTCTCTCTGGGCCGGAACCCCGCCGACTGCGAGGCTCCACGAGGGGACCTCGGACAGAACGGCACAAGAACCGACCCCGCCCGAGACCCCTGGATGGAGCCCCGAACGCGGCGAGCGAGCCGACCCGGAGGAAGGCTCACGACTGGCACGTCATCGCGGATGAGCCTAGCGCCAACCGGGCGGCTTTCCGGGCGAGTTGGACCTTCGGCCGCACATTCACCCTTCCGTGGCGAGTACGAACATTCACGCCCCTACGGGCGCACTCTCCCCGTAACCTCCGCCTCCATCGCGAGGTCACGAGGTCACGAGGTGAGGAGCGGCGATGGACGGGAAGTCCGCGCCACCCGTCGGGTGGCGGTACTGCGGCAGCCAGATCAAGTTGTGGCGCATCCGCGCGGGGGTGAGCCGCGAGGAACTGGCCGAAGCGGCGGGGTACAGCCTGGACACGATCTGCTCGGTGGAGCAGGGGAGACGGCGGCCGTCATCGCGCTTGTTGCGCGTAGCGGACGAGATGTTCGGCGCCAAGGGTCTGCTGCTGGCCGCCGAGGAATACCTGCAACCCGAGCGCATCGTCCAATACACGCAGGATTACGCGCGTTACGAGGCGGAGGCCATCGCCGTCTGCTCGTTCCAGCCCCAACTGGTCCCGGGGCTGTTGCAGACGGAGGAGTACATGCGCATCCTGCACGCGGGACACTGGCCTCCCGTGGACGACGTGACCATCGACCAGTGGGTCGCCGACCGAGTGAAGCGCCAGGCGCTGCTGAAGCACCAGGACAGGGAATTCAGCTTCACCATCGGCGAGGCGGCGGTGCGGTACCCGATCGGCGGAAAGGACGCGCACGCGCGGCAGTTGCGCCACCTGCTGGACGTGGGGCACCCCCGGAACGTAGCCGTTCAAGTCCTCCGCTTCGGGGGTTCCCATGTGGGCCTGTACGGATCGTTCTCCCTACTGGAGACTGCCGAGCACAAGCGCCTCGCTTACGAGGAGGGCCAGATGACCGGCACCCTCTACACCGATGACGACAAGGTCAGCGCCCTTTCCCGACGGCACACCATGATCACTCGACAGGCCATGCCTCCTGAGGAATCCACCCACTTCATCAGGAGGCTTCTGGAGGAGCTATGACCGCTGACCAGACCTGGCGTAAATCCACCTACAGCCAGCCCGCCGGCGAATGCGTGGAAGTCGCTCACCGCCCCCACACCACCCACGTCCGGGACTCGAAGCTCGGCTCCGGCCCTCAACTCGCCTTCCCCGCCCCCACCTGGGCGAACTTCATAGCGCACATACCCGAAGCTTGAGATCCGAGCTTCGGGCCCCGGGACCCGAGCTCTCTCACCAAGGAATGGTCGGTGGGGTTGAAACCCACCCACCCACCCTCCCCAACTCCCGCGCATACACGCGCGGATCACTTTCCGCAACCGCGTCGCGACGCAGCGCTGCGACCGTGTACCGTGCGACCCAGACAACAAAACGGCCCCCGCTGGTGCCGCAAACACCTGGCGAGGGCCTGACCACCAAGACCGATGCGAACGGACTTCGATCTTCATGGCTGTCGCCAATCCTAGCGTTGACGCGCGCCCGTACCCGCCATCCCAGCCCCTCGCTCCCCAGCAGCCGCCCATGGCCCGGCCCGGCTACGGCAAGCGCTCGGCACCCGACGAAGCACCGCGCTCGGCGCGGGACTTCACGCACCTGCCCGCCCGCGAGGCGTACATCGCGGCGCACATCGACCGCCTGCCGGACGGCGCGGCGATGGACCACAAGACGCTCGCCAAGGAACTGCCGTACGGCCAGCAGGCCGTCCGCACGGCGCTGCGGATCCTCTCCGAGCGCGGCCACCTGCGGGTCTGTCGGGAACGGGTCAGCGCGGAGCGGACGCAGTGGGTCTCGCGGACGTACTTCTCGCGGACGGCGCGGGACGACGCGTGGTGGTCGGCGTTCCTGCGGGGCGACGCGCCACCACCCTCCGACGCGCCACCGCCCTCCGACGCGGCGCCGCCCGACACCCCGGGCACGCCCTCGACAGAGCCCCCGACACACCCCGCCCCTCCCACTCCTCCCA
>NZ_JBPQTX010000144.1:0-16871 GCF_051386555.1 Streptomyces sp. URMC 126 | reverse complement strand
CCCGCCCCGTCCCCCGCCGCCTCGCCCGCCGCCGCGGTCGGCCCCCTGGGGGCCGAACTGCTGTCCGCCGCCGACAAGGTCGGCCTGTCCTGGACGGGCGACCAGTCCGGCAGCAAGGACCAGAACTGGGGCAGCGGCGGCACCTACCACTACGTCTTACGGCCCGTCAGCGGGCAGGCCACCCCGGACGTGGACTGGAAGGTGCGGTTCACCCTGCCCGAGGGCCAGGCCTTCGACAGCGAGTACCAGCAGGACCAGGTCACCGTCGCCGGCTCGACGCTGACTGTGGCACCGGCCCAGGACTGGCGCCGGAAGGTCCCGCAGAACGGCCTGGAGATCATCATCGCCTGGAAGGAGGACCCGTCCCCCATCGCGGCCGTCCCCGGGAAGCCCGACGCGCCCGCCACCTGGGCCCCGTACGTCGACACCAGCCTCTACCCCGAGCCCGACCTGCCGAGGATGTCGGAGCTGAGCGGGGCCCGGCAGTTCACCACGGCGTTCGTCGTCTCGGACGCCCAGGACCGGAAGACGCCGGTCTGGGGCGGCCAGCACTCGCACCCCGTCTCGGGCAACTACGGGGTCCCCCGGATCAACGCGCTGCGGCGGGCGGGCGGTGACGTGGTCGTCTCGTTCGGCGGCGCCAACAACCAGGAGCTCGCCCAGGACATCACGGACGTCGGCGCCCTCACCGAGGCGTACGGCGGCGTCGTCGAGCGGCTCAAGGCGTACAAGCTGGACTTCGACGTCGAGGGCACCGCCGTCGTCGACAAGGCGGCCAACACCCGCCGCGCCAAGGCCCTCGCGGCGCTCCAGAAGCGGTACGCGGCCAAGGGCACCCCGCTGCACATCTCCTACACCCTGCCGGTGCTGGCGAGCGGGCTCACCCCGGACGGCCTGGAGGTCGTCCGCGACGCGGTCAGGAACGGCCTGGCCGTGGAGACCTGGAACGTGATGGCCATGGACTACGGCCCCCCGGTCGCGGACATGGGCCAGGCCGCCATCGACGCGGGCACCAACCTGCACGACCAGCTCGCCGCGGTCTACCCGGGGACCCCGGACGCGGCGGTGTGGAAGATGGTCGGCATCACGCCGATGATCGGTGTCAACGACAGCCCGGGCGAGACCTTCCGGCTGGAGGACGCCCGCCGGCTCGCCCGGTGGGCGGCGGAGAAACACATCGGGCGGCTGTCCATGTGGTCGGCCACCCGCGACCACCCGTGTGACAAACCGACCGCCAGCCCGGTCTGCTCCGGCATACCGAGCCAGCAGGAGTACGAGTACAGCAGGATCCTCGGCACGTTCACCGGCTGACCTCCCGCACGGACGCGCGACGGTACGGGGAGCGCCGTCCCCGTACCGGGTGGTCGGCGGCCGTCCTCGGCGTCCGGGCGGACCGGGGCCGGTACCGTCGGTTCCGGCAGCGCCGGGGTTCCGGATCGCGACGACTCCGAGGACGGTATGACGACGACTCCCCCGCTCGGTTACGCGTTCGACAACGACAGTGAGCACGCCACGGAGCAACACCGTTGCCTCGCCGCGGCGTACGACGGCTTCACCACCCACCGGCTCGCCCGGCTCCCGGTCGCCCCGGGCGCGCACTGCCTGGAGGTGGGCGCGGGCGGCGGCAGTGTCGCGCGGTGGCTGGCGGCCCGGGTGGCGCCGACCGGTTCCGTGCTGGCCACGGACGTCAAACCGCAGCACGCCCCGGCCGCGCCCGGCCTGCGCGTCCTCGTCCACGACGTGCGGACCGACCCGCTGCCCGAAGGCGCGTTCGACATCGTCCACGCCCGGCTGGTGCTGATGCACCTGCCCGAGCGCGAGGCGGTGCTGCGGCGGCTGGTCACCGCGCTCCGGCCCGGGGGCTGGCTCCAGCTCGACGAGTTCGACGAGACCACCTACGGCCCGCTGGTGCCCGTCGGCGGATGCGACGAGGCCGCCGCCGCGGCGTACCGCTCCTACCTCGACGCCAAGCTCCGCCTGCTGGAGGCGGCGGGGGTCGACCTGGCGTGGGGGCGCAGGGCGGCGACCGCCATGCACCGGGCCGGCCTCGTCCGGGTCGACGCGGAGCCCGCCGTCCAGCAGTGGCGCGCCCACTCCCCGGGCACGGCCCTGCAGATCCACAACACCCACCACCTCCGGGACCGGTTCCGCTCCGCCGGCCTGACGGACGCCGGTCTGGAGGCGGCCCGCGCGGCCATGGGCCACCCGGACTTCCTGGCCACCTCCTGCCTGATGTACTCGGTACAGGGCCAGCGGCCGCACAGCTTCTGAGCCGCGCCGCCGGTCCCCGGACGGCTCGGCCGCCCCCGGCGTCCGGCGCCGTCATCGGAATTTCACCCAGCCCTCCTTAGCGTGGCCGTGCCCGGCGAAGACCGGTCGACAGGGGAGGGACGGCTCGATGGCGCGGAGGAGACACAGAAAAAGGCCGCCGCTGGCGGTCGCGGTCGTGCTGGCGGTGACGAGCGCGCTGGCGGCCACCGGGGCGACGGCCACGGGTACGGCCGCTGCCGCACCGGGGCCGGACAAGCCGACGATCCGGTACACCGAGTACGGAATCCCGCACATCACCGCCTCGAACTGGGAGGACCTGGGAACGGGATACGGCTACGCGGCGGCCAAGGACAACATCTGCACCCTGGCCGACACCTATCTGATGGTCAACGCCCAGAGGTCCCGCCACCTGGGACCCGACGGCAGGGCGAGCCCCGGCCAGAACCAGAACACCACGACCAACCTCAACAGCGATCTGTACTTCCAGCGGCTCAAGGACAACCGGGTGGTGGAGCGGCTGCTCGACCAGCCCGCCCCCAACGGTCCGGAACCGGAGGTCAAAGAGGCCATCCGCGGCTACGTCCAGGGCTACAACCGGTACCTGTCCGAGACGGGCGTGGACGGCATCTCCGACCCGGCCTGTCGCGGCGCGGCCTGGGTGCGGCCGATCACGGAGCTGGACGTCTACCGGCACGCGCATGCCGAGATCATCATGGGCAGCGCCGACGCGCTGGTGGACGGTCTGGTGAACGCCGCTCCCCCGGGAGCGTCGGCCGCCAGGCCGCCGGCCGCCTCACCCGCGAAGACGGCGGAGAAGATCCGCGACGCGATGGCGGCGAGCCGCCGGCAGGGCATGGGAAGCAACGCGTTGGCGGTCGGTTCCCAGGGCGTGTCCGGCGGCACCGGCATGCTGCTGGCCAACCCGCACTTCCCGTGGCAGGGCAAGAACCGGATGTGGCAGAGCCAGCTGACGATCCCGGGGAAGTTCAACGTCTCCGGGGCCAGCCTGCTCGGCTTCCCCGCGGTGAACATCGGGTACAACGAGAACGTCGCCTGGAGCCACACGATCGCCACGGTGGCTCCGTTCGGACTGTTCGACGTGCAGGTGGATCCGCTGAATCCGACCATGTACCTGGTCGACGGCAAGTGGGAGCGGATGACCTCCCAGGAGGTCGGCGTCGACGTCCGGAAGGCGGACGGTTCCCTCGGCAGGGTCACCAGGACGCTGTGGTCCACCCGGTACGGCCCGGTCACCACGTCGCTGCAGGGCGTCCCGCTGCCCTGGGTGGTCAGCGCCCACGCGGTGCGCGACGCGAACATGGACAACCTGCGGGCACTGAACACGTGGTTCCGCCTCGACCACGCCAAGGACGTCCACGACGTGGTGAACATCCTGGAGACCACCCAGGGCATCCCCTTCTTCAACACCGTGGCCTCGGACCGCAAGGGCAACGCGCTGTACGCGGACATCCAGGCCGCCCCGAACATCACCGACGAGCACGCGGAATCGTGCCTCACCATGACCGGCCGGCTGCTGTTCAACCCGGGACTGCGGCCGTCGAACGTGCCGCCGATCTCCATCTTCGACGGCAAGCGCGGCGCCTGCGACTGGCCCGCCGATCCGAACGCCGCCGCGCCCGGGCTTCTGGACCCGCACCGGCAGCCACGCCTGATCCGGTCCGACTTCGCGGCCAACGGCAACGACAGTGCCTGGCTGGCCAACCCCGCGCAGCCGCTGTCCTTCCCGAAGGTGATGGGCGACACCGCGACGCCCCGCTCGCTGCGTACCCAGGAGCTGATCCTGACCGCGCAGAACCGGATCAACGGCACCGACGGCCTGCCGGGCAGGGGCTTCACGCCGGAGACCATGGGGATGTCGCTGTTCGCCGACCGCAGCAGGGCGGCCGACCTGGGCCTCAACGCGATGGTGAAGGCGTGCCGGGACACTCCCTTCGGGATGGTCCTGGTGGACGGCAACCTGGTGAACATCAGCGAGGCGTGCCCGATCCTGGCCGCCTGGAAGGACCACGCCTACACGGTTGACAGCCGGGGGTCCTGGCTGTTCGCGAACTCGTGGGTCCGCCTGCTCGGCGGGCAGCCGGTCGAGAAACTGCCGTGGCGGGTCGCCTTCGACCCCAAGGACCCGGTGCACACGCCCAACTCGCTCGACGCCGGGAACTCCGCGGTCCGCGACGCGCTGGCCCGGGCGGTTCTCGCTCTGCGCAAGGCGGGCATCCCGCTGGACGCACCGCTGTCGGACGTCCAGAAGGTCACCCGGGGGGATGAGCGGATCCCGATCCACGGCACGGTCTCCGAACTGGGCGTGCTGAACGTGATCACGCCCGGCCAGGTCGGCGGGGTGCCGGACGTCGTCTACGGGTCCAGCTTCGTCCAGCAGGTGCGTTTCACCTCCGACGGACCGCCCCAGGCGCTCTCCGTCATGGCCTACTCCCAGTCGGCCGACCCCACGTCACCGCACTACGCCGACCAGACCAGGCTGTTCTCGGCCGGCCGGTGGGTGACCGAGCGGTTCACCGAGGAACAGATCGCGGCGTCACCGCGGTTGCGGACCCAAGTCCTGAACTGAGCATGCCGGAAAGACCCACCATGAGGGGGCGCATTGTGACGACCAGATCGAGCTGGTGGCGTACGGCGGTGGTGTGGGTGTTCGCCGCCGTGGCCGCGGTCGCGCCGGCGGGCGCGGCGCGGGCCGCCGACGGCGGCACCGCCCCGCCGCCGATGACGGACGGGTTCGGCCTGACCCAGGTCGGCGCGCCGGAGGGCAACGCCACCACCTTCCATCTCACCGTGAGAACGCCCGAGGTCGCCGGTGAGCAGCACATCAAAATCATTCTGCCGAGCAGTTACCACGACAACCCGAGCAGGCGCTATCCGGTGCTGTACTTCCTGCACGGTTCACCCGACGACCCGATACAGCAGACGTATCCGGCGCTGAGCATGTCGGACCGGATGATCACCGTCATCCCGGACGGTGGTCCTCGGGGCTGGTATGCCAACTGGCTGAACCAGAAGACCAAGGCCGGTGCCCAGAACTGGGAGAACTTCCACCTCAAGCAGGTGATCCCGTTCATCGACGCCAACCTGCGGACGATCCCCACCAAGAAGGCGCGGGCCATCGCCGGCGTCTCCATGGGCGGCTTCGGAGCCTTCCACTACGCCCAGGTCCGCCCGGACCTGTTCAGCCAGACCGCGTCCCTCTCGGGGGACATCGACCTGTCGGTCAGGTCCATGGACCTGCGCCTGGCGGTCGTCGCCACTCTCATCGACGCGCAAGGCGCGTTCTGTGCCTCGGCGTCCGGGGTCTGCGACCCCAAGGACTCCCCCTACAAGCCCGCCGTGGACAGTGACGCCGCGTTCGGCTCGCCCTACCCGGTGTTCAACGCCGACCGGCGGTGGAACGAGGTCGATCCGTCGCAGCACATGGACACGCTCGCGAAGGCCGGGGTCGGGGTCTCCGTCTACGTCGGCGACGGCGGCGGCTCGCCCCTCGACCTGGAGTTCTGGGTCTCGGGTGCGGCGAAGAACGTCAAGGAGCGGATGGACGCCCTGGGCATGCCCTACTACTACGTCAACTACGGCGACGGTTCCGGCTGGGGCACCCGGTGCGACGGCAAGCACAACGGCGGCTGCTGGGAGGAGGACCTCCGGGATCTGATTCCCCGGCTGGAGGCCTCCTTCGCCTCCTGACCGGCCTTCGCTCCACCGCGGTGGCGCCGGAGCCCCGACGGTTCGGTCGGGTCCCGCGGGTTTCATCGGGATGTCATCGGCCGTTGTCACCCTTGTCCGGTGACCTCGGCCGCCCCGCTGCCGTACCGGACGGCGGACACATCGGCCGACTACACGGGAGGTTCACATGCGGGCAAGAAGGTCAGCGGCCGTCATAGCCGGAATCGTGCTGACCGCCGGGCTTTCGGTGACACAGGAAGCCACGGCGAAGACGACGGCTTCGTGTGAGGGCACGTACACGATCGTTGTCGGTGGCACCTGGAGCACCTGGGACAACGACCGCTTCACCGGCAACATCCAGCAGCACGTCGGCTACCCGACCCAGATCCCCAACGGCGCGAGCGCCCGGGCAGGCGTCAACGAGCTGAACCGCCTGGTCCGCGACCAGCGGGCCGTGTGCCCGGACCAGCACGTCAAGATGGGCGGGTACTCCCTGGGCGCCGCGGTGGTGCACATCTGGGTCACCGAGAACTGGCGGACGTTCGGCAACGTCAACGCCGTTCTCATCGCCGACCCCAAGCGTCAGGGCCCTCCCGGCGCCAACGGAGGGTCCGTGCCGTTCGGCGGTGTCGTCGGCCCCCCGCTCGCCGGAGCCGACAAGTCCTTCGGGAACGTGCCGGTCAAGACGATCTGCTACTGGGACTACGTCTGCGACGAGTCCGCCGGCATCTGGACGTACCCGAAGAACCACAACGACAACTACTGGCCCGACTTCAACATGGACCATCACAACGATTCGTCCAACGAGCAGTGGTACAACGGGGCTTGGCATCCGGCTTCGTGGTGACCCGTCCGGCGGCCCGGCGGTGACCGGGGACGCGTAGGCCGCGGGCGCGTCGCCCATCGGCACATCGCCCCACCCATCGCCATCTGTCATCGGCCCGGAAGAACCGGCCGCCGGCAGGTGGCGATGCGCCCGTACCCTCCGCTGACCGGGGTGAGGGCACGTCACCCCGGTGTCGCCGTCCCCTGACGCCGTGCCCGCGCTCGGCCGGCCGAGGGGGCCGGGCCGAGCCCGGGTTCGTCGCCGGACAGAATCGCCCGGTGCGTCCGCCGCAGCATCCGGCTCGGCGGAACCCCCAGGTCGTCGGCGAGCCGGTGGCAGACGCGGTCGAACACGGTCAGCGCGTCGGCCTGGCGGTCGTTCCGGTGCAGCGCCCGCATCAGCATCGCGGCCACCGGCTCGTTCAGGGGATGTGCCGCGAACAGGGCGAACAGCTCGGCGATCGCTTCCGCGTCCTGGCCCAGCCGCAGTTGCCACTCCAGCTTCCGTCGCAGGATGGCGATCCTGCGTTCGGTGAGCCGCAGCCGCTCCAGCTCGGCCCATGGCCCGGGCAGACCGGCCAGGGGCTCCCCGCGGAACAGTTCCAGCGCCTGGGCACACAGGCGGACCGACTCGGCCGGTTCACCGGCTCGATCGGCCGCCCTGATGCCGGTGACCAGTTCCTCCATACGGGCCACGTCCACGTCGACCGCCCCGGAGACCAGCCGGTAGCCGCGCCGCGCGTACTCGATGACCGAGTCCGGACCGTCCCCGACGCGCAGCGCCTTCCGCAACCGGTAGATGTACACCGGCACCACGTTCGCGGCCGGCGATTCCATCCCCCATACGTCGTCGAGCAGCTGCTGCCGGCTGATGACCCGCCCCGCGCACAGCGCCAGCACGGCCAGTACGGCCTGCCGGCGGGGGTGCCCCAGGTCCAGGGGCCGCCCGTCCTGCCACGCCTGCGGCGGTCCGAGCAGGGAGATCCGCACCGTGGGTCCGGCCGCCGGGCCGCCGGTGGTCCACGGCCGTGGTCTCACCGGTTGCGTACGGGGGCCGTGCCCGGGAACGACCAGGCCGCAGTCGAAGGCGTGGACGATGGCGGCTTCCCGGTCGCGCAGACCGAGCTGCGCCAGGACGCGCGCGAGGCGTTCGGCCACGGCGTCCTCGGGGATGGCGAGAGCGGCGGCGATCTCGTCGTCCCGCAGCCCGCAGCCGACCGCCGCGAGGACGTCGCGCTCCTGCCGGCCGAGCGCGGCGGCGGTCGGGTGTTCGGTGACGGCGGTCGTGGGCATCGCTGCTCCCCGGGCTCCGGACTGGTCGGTCTGGTCGGCGCGTCGACAAGGTAGGAGGGCGAGCACGGGGCAAGGCATCCGGAACGATCCGGAGTGACAGGCGCGACCAGGACTCCTCCCGGCCGGCGCTCGCGGCACCGCGCACGGCCTCCGGCCTGGTGTCGCGCGCCGCGGGGCCGAGGTGACGCGCCGCACCGCCGCGTCGGGCTCACGCCTCGTGCCCGGCCCCGGCGGCCGGCGCGGGGGACGGTTCCGCGGTGTCGGCGGCCCGGCGGGGCGCGGTCCGGAGGCCGGCGGCGATGCCGAGGAGGGCGCAGGCGGCGGCGATGAGGTAGATGAGGCCGAGGCCCCGGCCGTCGGCCCAGCCGTGGGAGGAGCCGTAGGCGGTGACGGCCGTGCCGAGGCCGGTCATGACGGCCACGGAGAGCGTCTCGCACAGCTGGAGGCCGGAACTGGCCGCCCCCTCCTGCCCCTTGGGGGCCAGGGAGAGGACGATGGTGGTGACCGCGGGGTAGACGAAGCCCATGCCGAGGCCGGCGACGGCCCAGCCGCCCACGGCGAGCGCGACGCTCTCCGGTCCGGTGCCGACGGCCAGGGCGATCGCGGCGTCACCGCCCGCGAGCAGGACGAAGCCGAGCACCACGCGGGCGTGCCGGCCGGAACCGCCGCCCCGGGTGTCGAGCCTGGCCTGGAGCCACGCACCGGTGACCCAGGTGAGGGCGCCGGCGGAGAGCGCGAGGCCGGATCCGAGGGTGTCGAGCCCCATGACCCGGGCCATGCTGAGCGGGAAGAAGGACTCGCCCCCGTAGTACGCGGCGCTGACCAGGCCGCGTACGACCATGCCGGCGGGCATGCCGCGACGGGCGGTGAGGGTGCCCGCGGGCAGCAGCCTGCGGAGCACCGGCAGGGTGACGGCGACGCCGGCGACGACCAGGGGGATCAGCACGGCGGGGTCGCGGTTCTCCAGGCCCGCGAGGAGGACGCCGACTCCGAGTACCAGCAGGACCGTGAGCGGCAACCGGTTCCCGCCGGGCCCGGAGCCGGAGGGGGTGAGCGCGCGGAGCGCGGGCAGGGTGAGCAGGGCGGCCGCCGGCACGAGCGGCACGAGGACGAGGAAGACCACGCGCCAGTCGGTGGCCCTCGCCAGGGCGCCGGCGACGGCCGGGCCGAGCAGGGCCGGCAGGGTCCAGGCGGAGGCGACCAGGGCGAGCATGCGGGCCCGCAGCTCGTCCGGGTACGCGCGGCCGACGATCAGGTAGGCGAGGGCCAGCACGCCGCCGACGCCGAGGCCCTGGAGGGCGCGACCGGCCAGCAGGACGTACCAGTCGCCGGCCAGCGCGGCGACCACGCAGCCGGTGACGAAGACCGCGAACGCCTGGAGGTACGGGCGGGCCGGGCCGCTCCGGTCCGCCCCCTGCCCGGCGGCGACCGTGCCGAACAGGTTGGCCAGCATGAACGCGGTGAACGCCCAGCCGAACAGGTGCACCCCGCCCAGGTCCTCGGCCGCCTCGGGCAGCACGGTCGCCACGCCCAGCCAGAGGAAGGCCACCAGGGTCACCGAGCTGATCAGGCCGAGGGACAGCGCGCGGTAGCGCGGGGACAGCACGCCCTCCGTGGGAGCGGTGGTATCGGACTCGTCCCGCATGGGACCTCCGTTCGCCCCGGGCGTCCACGACGCGTCGCCGCACGTCGCGCCGCCACGGTGGCGGATCACCCACGGGCTTTCATAGGCAGACGGCTATTTAGGCAACGGATTATATAAGCGGGATTTGATAGAGTGTCAACGTGAGTGAGACTGCGTGGAGTTCGGCCGCCGACGTGACGATGTTCAGGGCGCTCGGGCACCCGGTGCGGCTGGGCATCATGAAAGCGCTGGCCGAGCGGCCCGAGACGTGCGCCTGCGACTTCACCGACCTGTTCCGGGTCACCCAGCCGACCATCAGCCAGCATCTGAGGGTGCTGCGCGAGGCGGGGCTGGTGGTCACCCGCCGGCAGGGCGTGCAGATCTGCTACTCGGTACGGCCGGACGCCCTGCACCGGCTCCATGAGGTGCTGGCCGTGATCCAGCCGCCCCGCCTGGCCGAGGCGGGCTGACCCGCCCGACCCCCGCGGGGTGCGGGTCGCGGGCCGCGGGAAAGCCGCGACCCGGCCGGGCCCGCCCGCGCACGGGCCTGCGCGAGGGGCCGATGACCGGCACCGGGTCCCATCCCGGCGCGGAAAGCCGTCGTCACCACCGTCCGCGCGGTCGCGGAGGAGTACGGCCGCGCGGTGACCGCCGTCGCGCACGACGTCGGCGCCGACCGGCTGACCCGCCGCACCTCCGCCCCGCTCTTCGCGGTCACCGGCCCCGACGGCTCGCTCCGCACGAGGCGTTCACGGAACCGGCCGGCCCGCCGCACGCCAAGCTGACCGTCCGTCAGGAAGGTGCTGACCCGCGTCGTCGTGGCGGGCGTGGAGTTCCCCGACGTGGAGCACGCGCGCATACCCGGCTTCCCGCGGTCCCCGTTCTCCGGGACCGCCCACGCCGGGAGCCGCTTCTTCCCGCCGACCACCGCCCTCGTTCGTGACCGCCGCGCCGGCCGTGGGCGTCGTCCTCACGGCCCTGCCCGCGCAGTCCGCCGTGGCGGGCGGGATCATCTACGACGCGCCCGAGACACAACGGCAGGCCGCCCGCCTCCGGGACCGCGCGGCGAACCTCGACCACACCGGCGACCACAGCGCCGCACAGCGCGCCCGGTCGGAGGCCGACTCCCGCCGGCAGCGGGTGCGGTGGTGCGTCGATACCGAGACCAACGTCTGACGTGGCACCTCCGGGCGGGAGCCGGGCGCGTTCCGGGCCCCCGCCTCAGGGGGCGGTGAGCGCCGCCATGCCGCGGGCGGCCGGCAGCGGGTCGTGCCGCACCCGCCCGGCGGGCAGGCCGGCCGCCGCGAGCCCGGCCGTCATCGCCCGGACGAGGGCGGGCGGCCCGGCCACGAACGCCGTGCGCCGCGACCAGTCGCCGTGCCGCAGCACCGCGTCGGCGACCGACTCCCAGCAGCGCGGCCCCGGTTCGTCCTCGATCACCGGGACGACCCGCAGCCAGGGCCGGCGCCGGGCCAGGTTCGCGGGGGTCTCCGCGTCGTAGAGGTCGGCGAAGCTCCGCGCGCCCAGGAAGAGGTGGACGCCGTGCTGGCCCGCGCGGCCCGAGGAGAGCTCCTCCAGCAGCGCCTTCGCCGGGGCCCAGCCGGTGTCCCCGGCCACCAGCAGGACGTCGCCGGCGAGGTCGTCGTCCAGCGTCATCGTGCCGCTCGCCGGGCCCAGGCGCAGCGTGTCGCCGACGCGGGTGTGCTCCACCAGCGCCTCGCTCACTCCCCCGCCCCCGACCGCCCGGACGTGGAACTCCAACTCGCCGTCCGGACGGGGGGCGTTGGCGAAGGAGTAGTACCGCCACGCCTGCGGGAGCCGCGGCGACTGGACGGCCGCGTACTGGCCGGCGCGGTAGGCGTACGGCTCACCGGTGCGGACCCGGAGGATCGCCAGGTCGGGGCGGGGCCGCTCGTGCGCGGTCACCTCGGCCTGCCAGGCGGGCGGTTCGCCGATGGCGGCCTCGGCGCCCTCGACCATCGCGGCCACGGCGAAGCGCAGCATGCGCAGCCACGCCGTCTCCATGGCGCCCGTCCAGCGGGCGCCCGCGGTGCGGCGCAGCGCCTCGCGCAGGGCGGCCTCGAACGCCTCGTAGTGCGCGGGCCGGACGCCCAGCTTGCGGTGGTCGCGGCCGAGGCGGGTGAAGGTGGCGGTCACCTCGTCCGGGTCGTGCAGGTGGTCGATGAGGTACCGGAAGATGTGCGCGAGGTGGCGGCGCTGGAACTCCATGGACTCCGGGAACAACGACCGCAGGTAGGGCCACCGTTGGAAGAGTTCGTCGTAGAGCTCGGCTATCAGCTCGTCGAAGGGGGACACGAGGTCGAGCCCCCGCACGATCTCCCGCTGGTCGGCCGCGCCGTCGTAGGGGGCCGCGGTGCGGCGCGGCGCGGCGGGGGTTCGCCGCTCGCCCTGGGAGAGCAGCGAGCGGCGGAGCCGCATCGCGTCGTGGCGGGCCAGCAGGCCGTGGTATTCGTCGCCGACGGTGCTCATGGTCAGCACCCCGCCGGCCGGTCGCCGCGGCGCGCGGGGCGGCCGTGCGGGGGGCGGGCCCGGACGCGTCGTACCGGCTCCCGGGACGGGTGGGCCGCGGCGGACCGCGGGTGCGGGCGGGTGGCGGGGGCGCTCGGGTCGTGGCGTGACACGGTGCGGGGCTCCTGTCGGAGGGGTGGTACGGGCCGGCTGCCTGCTGCCGGTGATCCCGGCCGTCGCGTGTGCGGCGCGCGCCAGTATGGCACCCGGCACCTGTGCCCGAAGGGCCCCGGCCACCAGGGCCGTTCGGCCCTTCCCCAGCTGCCGGCCGGCGTGTTTGACGTGCCGTCAGGGGACTGTCGGGCCCGCGGCGGGTCCGTTCGGCCCAGGGGCCGGCCGGAGCCGGACGCCGATCCTGGTCGCGGGCCGGGAGGAGCCGCCGACCCCGTGGCACCCGGGCTCCTCCCGGTTCCGCGTGTCGTCGGGGCCGTGCTCCGACCAGGCTCCGCTCCGAGGAGGAACGTCATGTCCCACGCAGTCCTGGCGCTCGGCGTCGTGGTGCTGTGCGCGTCCGGCTGCGTCTGGTACCTGCCGGCCGTCACGGACGTCCGGGCGGGCGGCGACCGGCCCCGGTCGCGCCGGCTGGCGGCCGGCGCCTGTCTGACGGGCTGGGGGACGGCGGCCCTGCTGGCCCCGTTGCTGCTGGCCGGGGCGGCCTGGCCGACGATCGGCTGCGTCGCCGCGGCGGGCGGCGCCGGCTGTGCGGCGCTGCGCTCCCGCGCCCTCGTCGAGCAGGGCCGCGAACGGCGGGAGACCGACCGGCACTGGGCGGTGCTCGGTGGCCGGCCCGTCGGCGAACCGGCCCGCCCCCGGCGGGCGTTCACGGCCTGGCTGCTGGCCGGGCTGGCGGCGGCGGTCGCGGTCTTCGCCGCGGTGCTGGCCGGCGGGACGGCGAGCGGCACCCGGCTCGCGGGCGCGGTGGCGGCCGGCGCGAGCGTCACCCTCGTCTTCCTGGGCCTCGCCGGGGTGCGGGCGCACGCGGCGGCGCGCCGGGGCTGAGGGCGCCCCGGGGCCCGCCGTTCGCCGGACAGCCCGGCCGCCCGCACGGGAGCATGGGCATCCGGCACGGACAGAGAGGTGACGAGATGACGTCGCGCATCGGCGACCCCAGGACCATCGACGCACGGGCCCGCGCCCACCTGGGTTCGAAGGGACTGCTCCGGTGCCGCACCTGCAACAGTTCCAAGGTGTCGGTGCACGATCAGGGCACCTTGGGCGTCCTCGTGATGTGCCAGGCGGACGGGTGCCTCGGGACGCACACCGTGTTCCAGAGCTGATCTCGTATTCCGGGATCCGCCTGCTTCGAAAGTCGGCCGTATCGGATCTCGCCTCCGAAGGGTCGTTCGCCGCGATGATCGTGTGACGGACGACGAGGGCGTCGGAGTACACGGATCGCCTGCTCGGCGAGGCTTCCTCAGCGTGGTCGTGCGGTACCGGCCCTGCGCATGACGCGCATGCGGAAGCGCGGGCTGTGGGGCGTGCCGTGGGCGTCGAAGTCGAGGAAGGCCACGGGCCCGCCGGGCGAGTCGAAGGTCCGGCGGTCGCGTGGGGTGAGCGAGAGGGTGGGGTATCCCTCGGCGGCGGGGAGCAGACCGTCGCCGGCTGTGGTGACTTCCACGGTGAGGGCGTGTGAGGCGTACCGGCCGGCGCAGCGGGACAGGTCCGCCGGGGCGGGTTCGGGCTCGGGGCCGGGCAGCGGCCCGGGCGCGTCGAGCAGTGCGGTGACGGCGTCGACCCCTTGGTCGGAGTCGGTGAGCACGACGACGGCGGTCCGGGTGGCGGGGTCGGCGGCGATCAGGCCTGACTGGCCGGGGTTGGCGCCGCCGACACGCACGCTGGACCGGGCGGCGTTGGCCCGGATCAGCCGCCCGAGCCCGGCCCCGCGCAGGGTGGCGACGCCTCCGGGGGCGGGCGCGTGGAGCGTCCGCATGACCTCCGTGCCGGGCGTGCGCAGACGCGCCAGGGTGAAGCGGCCGAGGTCCGCCGCGGTGGACACTACGGTGCCTCCGGCCGGGTCGAGGCCCCGCGTGCACATCGGGTCGTCGATCCGCCGGGGCAATGGGACCGGCTCGCCGCCGCGGACCACGTGGCCGCGGACGGTCCGCGCGTCGTGCTCGGCGTCCACACCGGCTACGAATCCCGTCTCGTGCATGCCCGCCGCGTCAAGCACCCTCTCTCGCAGCGACTCCCGCCACGTCCGCCCCAGCAGGACCTCGACCAGCCGGCCGGCGAGGACGACGCCGCCGTTGCAGTACGAGAACGTCGCGCCCGGGGGGAAGAGGGAGCCCGCTCCCCGCAGCATGTCGGCGTACCGGGCGATGGCCTCGTCGTCGTCTCCGGTGTCGACGAAGACGTCGCCGGCGTCCAGCCCCGTGGAGTGGGAGAGCAGGTGGCGCACGAGCACGCCGTCCCAGGGGCCGGGGACGAACCGGGCCAGAGGGTCGTCCAAGCCGACCAGGCCCTCCCGGACGCAGCCCATCACCAGGTCGGCCGTGAGGAGTTTCGTGATCGATACGATCCGATCCGGAACCGGGTGTCGGGGGTCATCGGCTCGCCGCTCTCCGCGTCGGCCACGCCCGCGGCGCCGACGGCCGGCGCGCCGTCGACGACGCCGGCGACCTGCACACCGACCACCGACGGCGAGGCCGCCGGCCGCTCCGCCGCCGCCTGCGGATCGGAGGCAAGGGTGTCGAGAGGATTCGGCACTGGGGTCACCACAAGCTTTCCGAGACAAGGAGAAGGAGGATGAGGACGACCGGAAGAAGCAGGGACTGCCGGATCGACAGCAGCCGTCGGCCGCGCCGCTCCGCCTGCCGTCGGGCTGCCCTGAGGCTCTCCCCCAGCGAACAGCGGTGGGCCACGACGGTCAGTCTCCGGCGGTGAGACCGAGGTGCTCCTCCAGCCGTGCGATGCGCCGGTCCAGTGGCCCGAGTTCGGCGCGGACGGCTTCCGCGAGCTCCTGCCGTGCGTGGGCGGGCGCCGTCGCCCGGTCCTGCCCGCCCGCGGCCCGCAGGTGGACGTAGCCTGCCAGCGCGGCGGTGACGGCGCGGCGGGCGAGTTTGGGGTCGGCGCCCAGGGACCGCAGTACCCGGCCGGCGATGCCGTCGGGTTCGAGGGTGAAGCCGAGCAGCAGGTGTTCGCAGCCGAGGTAGTTGTGGCCGAGGCCGGTCGCCTCGGAGACCGCCAGTTCCAGGGCGTTGGCCGCGGGCCCGTCGAGCCGGCGCGGGTCGCCGCCCGGCGACGCCGACGCGACCACCGCCTCCCCTTCGGGCTGACGGAGAGTCAGCTCCCGTTCGATCTGGCTCGGTTCGATCTCCATGGCGCGGAGTACGTGGAGCGCCAGGTTGGTGCCCTCCGCCAGCAGGGCTCCCAACAGGTGCTCGGTGCCGATCTTCGGCGCGCCGGCGTCCTGTGCCCGCTCCGCCGCCAGCTTGAGCACGGTCCGGGTCGGTGCGGTGAAGTGGGCCAGTGCTCCGGCCGGTGCGTCGTCGAGATCGGTCAGGACCGTTTCCCGGATGGCGGTCACCCGGCGCACGGCCTGTTCCAGAGCTCGCTGGCACACCGCCGACACCGGGACCCCGGCCTTCTTGACCGCCTCCGCGAGATCGTCGGGCAGATAAACGTTGACTTTGGGCATGCCCCCAAGGTAACCCCGTAGGGGTTACATATCCAGAGGCGGGTTGTCTCCGGTCTTCCGCGATGCTCGGTGTGCCGGGAAATCAGCGGTCCGGAAAGGGGGTTGCCGTCGGTCCCGAGGCGCGGAAGGCCCCGCCGGGCGGCGGGGCCTTCTCCTGGGCGCGGGCCTGGGGCCCGTTCGGCGGGACTCAGTGACGGGTCGTCGCCGCGTGCCACTGCCGCTGCTGAGCGGTGGCCGCCTCGGCGGCCTTGTCCGCCTTGGCGCCCTGCCCCTTGACGGCCTTGTCCACGGCGGCCTTCTTCGCCGTCGCACCGGCCTCGGGGGCCGGCGGCGTGGCGCAGGCGACGTCCGTGCCCGTGGTGTAGACGCCGTCCTTCTTCGCCTGTCCGCCCTGGTACTCGTAGTAGACGTACGAGTAGAAGTCGATCCGCCTGCTGGGACCGCAGGCCGAGTCGGCGGCGATGTCGTAGGTCAGCTTGACGGTCCGGGTGGCGCCCGGGATGACGGGCACGTTGTAACGGACGGTTCCGGTCTGGCCGTTGACGTCGCACTGGACGGCTTCACCGGTGCAGGACTTGAAGGCGTACTTCAGGCCCGGGTCCTGCGTGGTGTTCCACGTCGGCTGGATCGACTGGTAGACGAACTGGGTGTTCGTGCTCTGGTCGTTGGTGAAGGTCATCGTGATGGTGACCGTGGAACCGGGGGTCGCCGACGGCTTGTCGACGCTGATGGTCATGGGCGGCGCGGCGGCGGCCGAGGCCGGCTGCTGGACCAGACCCGGCAGACCGATGCCGAGGGCGAGGAGACCGGAGAGACCGAGGCGTCTGCGTGTTGTAGGGCGCATGGCGGAGGAGAGTAGAGAGCCGTGGTTCCCGTGACTGCACCGCCCGAAAGGGATCGGCCACGCTCCGGCGGGCTCGTGTGACTCCCGGTGCTGGTGCAGCGCAGGATGCCGCACGTGGACTGGTGTGCGAGTTGGCCGGGAAATGACGGGTCTGTCTCTTA